>CALLVY010000214.1 GCA_938015925.1 uncultured Saprospiraceae bacterium | reverse complement strand
CAAAAAATAGACGAAGGAAAGTTTTTGAACCTTTTGTGGTTAACCCTAAAGCGATTATTAAAAATTCAATAAACCAGAGTCCCTATTTTTTAAAAACAGATCGCTGTTATTCAGAAATGGGACAATAATTTGACGCAGGAAAATTTTGATCTCTTAGTAGTTAACCTAAAGCGATTATTAAAAATTCAATAAGCCAATTTTTGATAAATCGCTGTTAATCAGAAATGGGGCAAAAAATAGACGAAGGAAAGTTTTTGAACCTTTTGTGGTTAACCCTAAAGCGATTATTAAAAATTCAATAAACAGTATGTCAATAGGAAATAGAATATATGCGGAGTTGAGAGGAGATCGTGCGGTCTGGGTGATCGTATTGATCCTGGCCATGTTTTCTATTTTGACGGTTTATAGTGCGACGGGTTCGATGGCCTTTCGGGAAAGAGGAGGGAATACAGAATTCTTTTTGATCAAACACGGCATATTTGTAGTTGGTGGTTTGTTCTTGACTTATCTCTGTTACTTGACGCATTACATGCAATATTCCCGGATTGCGCCAGTGTTATTGGTGCTGTCCATTCCCTTGCTGGTCTATACGATTGCGATGGGAACGGAAGTGAATGAGGCGCGGAGATGGATCACTTTACCAGTGATTGGTTTTACGATTCAGACCTCAGATATTGCCAAGATGGCTTTGATCATTTATGTGGCCAGAGCGATTTCCTCCAAGCAGGAATACATCAAAGATTTTAATAGTGCCTTTCTGCCGATCATTGTACCGATTTTGATCATTTGCAGTTTGATTGCACCAGCGGATTTATCCACTGCTTTGATTCTATTTGCTACTTGTTTGGGAATGATGTTTCTCGGTCGGGTAGATATAAAATTTATTTTTCTATTGCTCTTTTTGGGAGTCGTAGTTTTTGCCTGTTTGATTATCATTGGGAATTTTGTCCCGGATGTAGTCAGGGTAGATACCTGGATCACACGGACCCAGGATTTTTTAGAAAACAGCGACGGCGGTTTTCAAGTAAAGCAAGCCAAGATAGCCATTGCCGACGGCGGTTGGTTTGGGATAGGACCTGGAAATAGTACACAAAGAAATTATTTGCCAGCCCCTTACTCAGATTTTATCTATGCTATTATTTGTGAAGAGTATGGTTTGGTAGGAGGCTTTACAATTTTGTCATTATATGTAGTGCTCTTTTATAGATGCGTAAGTATCGTTACCCGGAGCCCCAAAGCTTTTGGTTCGATGCTGGTCTTAGGATTGGGATTGATGCTGACGGTTCAGGCGCTAGCCAATATTGCGGTTTCGGTACACTTTGTTCCGGTGACTGGATTGACGCTACCGATGGTGAGTATGGGAGGAACCTCCATTATCTTTTCCAGTTTGGCATTTGGAATGATATTGAGTGTGAGCAAGTACATAGAAAAAACGGATGTAAGCGATGCCGGCGAATAAAACTAACAAGACGAAAAACCAACAAATTCGCCCTCGCAGAATTATCATAAGCGGTGGTGGAACCGGAGGGCACGTCTTTCCGGCCATCGCCATCGCGAAAGCACTGCAAAAAATAGACCCAGCTATTGAGGTTCTATTTGTAGGGGCAGAAGGAAAAATTGAAATGGAGAAAGTACCGAAAGCGGGCTTTCCAATAAAAGGACTTTGGATCAGTGGATTTCAAAGAAAATTGACATTGCGGAATTTATTATTTCCCATCAAACTCTTAAGTAGTTTGGTCAAGGCTTTTGGGATTGTTCGAAAATTCAAACCGGATGTGGCAGTAGGAGTAGGAGGCTATGCGAGTTATCCAACCGTACAAGTCGCTTCCTGGTTGGGAACACCTGGTTTGATTCAAGAACAAAATTCCTATGCCGGAATGACCAATAAGATGTTGAAAGGAACAGTAGACAAAGTTTGCGTGGCTTATCCAAATATGGAGCGTTATTTCCCAAAGGAGAAATTAATCTTTACTGGAAATCCCGTTCGACAAGATTTACAATCCATTGCGCACAAGAAGGAAGAAGCCTTAAAGCATTTTGGTTTGCAAAAGGATCGCCCGGTGATCGTATTGACTGGAGGAAGTTTGGGCGCCCGAACCTTGAATGATGCAATGGCGGCCAATCACGACTTGCTTAAAGAAGCAGGAGAGGTACAGGTTTTATGGCAGGCAGGTAAATTTTACATAGACGAATTTGAATCCTGCGATACCGCCAATCTGCCAAATGTCAAAGTCCTTGCTTTTATTGACAGAATGGACTTGGCCTATGCAATGGCGGATTTAGTGATTTGTAGAGCAGGGGCACTGACGATTTCAGAATTGTGCTTGACGGGTAAACCAACGATTTTGATCCCTTCGCCAAATGTGGCCGAAGATCATCAAACCAAGAATGCAATGGCCTTGGTAGAAAAAGAAGCCGCCATACTGGTAAAAGACCAGGAGGCAAAGCAAGAAATGCTGCTTCAGGCAATGGCTTTGTTAAAGGATCAAGCGAAAATGAAGGCCTTGAGTGACCAAATTAGGACCTTAGCCAAGCCTACAGCCGCAGAAACCATCGCTAAAGAGATTTTAAATTTGGCGGTTGGATGAATTTATTTTCCGTCACTAAGTCCCTGAATATTAACATATTTTGAAAAAAAGTAAATTAAAGAAACTTTATATAGAAAATTAGGCACATACTTTGATATAGTTAATTGAGCAATAGGCTTTTATAAAACTTAAAAAAACAAAAGTGTCTAGAGTTAAAGAAAATTTGAGGAGTCTGAAGAATGAAAAAACAAGTAACTGTGAACCTACCCGATATCCAAAAAGCCTACTTTATAGGCATTGGAGGAATTGGCATGAGCGCCATTGCCCGGTACTTGCATAGCAAGGGGATTCTTGTTTTTGGGTA
>CALLVY010000213.1 GCA_938015925.1 uncultured Saprospiraceae bacterium | reverse complement strand
TTCACTTTGAGTATTAGTGCGGCAGAGCCTTATGAACCTCCGTTGTCGGTTTGTCATACTCAACCCTTTGGGATCGTTCACTCATTCACCTTAATAGCTACGGCTATTAGGTTCCGGGCGTTCCTTGGTTGGAAAAAAAATCCTGCATTTTCATCTCATAAAACTATTTTAGAATAAAGCCTCTTGTCCTTATTCTTAGAAAGAATTATTTTACTTCGTAAAGATAATTTTTCCAGCTACCTGATGACCTTCTGGATGACTCAAAGAATACCAGTACATGCCACTAGTTTTTAGGTCTACAAATTCTTTGGTATCCTTTACTTCAAAAGATTCTACTAAAGTCCCATTGGCCGCAAAAACCTTCACGATACTTCCGTTCCAAAATGCATCATAATCTAAGTACAACAAACCATCAGTCGTTGGGTTAGGGAACAAATCAAAATGGTGTTTGACCAAAATTTCTTGGGTGTTTACGATTCCTTCAGATTTAACCGTATTGTCTCCAGGATTGTCATCCATGTCTTGTACGACCTCTGCGAAGATGATATTCTCGCTGGAAACATCTACCATTGCTCCCACCGTTATGTTTTTGTCGACGGCCTCTCCTACTCCGATAGACTCAGCGAAGGTTTCTGATTTTACTAATACTCTGTTGTGATAAATGTTGATGGTATAATTGCTGAGGCTTTCCAATCCATCATTTGCAATTTTTACATCTACTGTTTCTAAAGTATTGCCATCAAAATTCCCAGTTGTACTTTCGGTATATAGGTTGCGATATTCTCGGTAATTGCTAGCAGAGCTTTCAATAAAGTAGCTGTACATTCGGTAATACGGTTCGGTATGACCATTATTATTATAGCCTGTGTTTAGAAAATTGGTATAGGTTTGTAAAACATAATCTAAACTAATGCTAGCGCCAGGAGTCGTTTTAGAATTGGTGTTAAAAATAAATGGTGCAACCTCTTGTCCAGGACACCATCCTGCTCTGGGAAAAAGCCAATTTCCTGCTTGGTCCGCACATGGATTACTCGCACAGTCCGCTTTCCAAAGATTATGAGGCGCAAAGTTTGATCCGTCAATTTCCAGATTATGGGTAGCATTAAAAAACTCAGCCGCATTGGCGGTGTTTCCTTGACCATGACCGGAGATGGTCATTCGCATATGGCTTTCTTCAGTATTGTCTGCAAAGGTAATCGCGATTGGATTCAGGTCATAGCTAATTCCTGGGTCACCATAAACATGGTAGCTTTTCTCCCACAAAGTATGAAGCTTTGTATAAGTATCATTATCGTCCTCATCATCCAATTCAATAGACATATCCAGCAACCAACCTCGCTCTGTAAACACATCGATGCGCGTCAAAAAAGTAACTTGTTTACCTAAAACACTTTTAAAATCTGTGATATCAACTTCCCAACCGCCACAAGCAATGCCATAAGGGGTAATGTATCTGGCCAACTCATAAGTACCAGAAGAAGTCACTGCTTTCAAATCTGCCAATACATCCCAATCGCCACATCCGCCACCAGGGCAAGAAAGGTCAATCTTTAAAATCATCTCCTCATATTTATGCAGATCATTCGGCAAGGTCATCGTAACAGAATTCATCCCCTGTCCATTTTTATGCAATACTTTATCGGTAACGATGACCTTTTTGGAAGTTCCGGTTTTGACTGGGAGAACACCAGTATTATTCAAGGTATTTCCATCCGTTGCCATCTCTGCCAATACTTCTACAAGTGGGTCTGTCATTCCAATCACATCGACAGGAAGACTAAATTCATAAGCGACCAACTCTCCGGCATTGATGGTGTTTGTAAAAGTTTCTTTGTTGTATAAAGTTCCGTCAATTAAAACACTCAAGTCGATATCCGTTATCGCTTTCACCCCGGTATTTTGTAAATCAACACTTAACTTGATAGGACGAGTAATCATATTGACCACATCCAGTCCATAAACTTGTTTGACAGCCACATCAAACTCCGGCAAAGTATAACCATCTACCCAGTTGGTCTCATCCATGGCATTGAAGGCTGCTACATTTCCAGTACTTGTGGCATCACCAGCACTCATTCCAGCGCCTTCATTCATTGGAAAATAAACAACCAAATTGTCCTCTGTCCCTGTTAAATCAGCGGTCATATTATCTTCTATCTCACTGTCGGTACGTGCATCATCCCATACGCGGACTTCATCTATTGTTCCTGCAAAATTTCGTCCTCCAAATCCTACAGAAGCACCAATATGAACAGCAAGATCGGTCGCCAAAGAAGGCGTTCCGGTATAAGAATGGGAAGCCGTTTCTTTGCCATCTATGTATAATCTCATTGTTCCATTGTCGATGACCACAGCGACATGATGCCATTGTTTGGCATTCATCACCTGACCAGAAAGTACCTCTTCCCAGGTATTGTCGACCGCCATCACAAAAGAAAGCGCCCCATTGTCTCCACATCTAAAAGCAAAACCACGATCCGGGCCTTGGTTGTCTTTGGTCATAATGCTTCCTTGCCAACTCGCTCCTTTCCACTCGTCTGCAAAAATCCAGGCTTCTATTGTAAATCCATTACCGATATTGAAAACATCATTGTGTGTTATGGATAAAAACTCATCCGTTCCATCAAAAGTCAATGCCGAGTTTTGAGCAAAAGCAAATAAGCTGCAAAACAAGAAAATGGGTAAAAGGGTAATTTTTTTCATGATTGGTATTTTATCTTTAAACATCTGGTGTGCTCGAGCACATGATCCACAAAGTTAATATTTTCTATGAAAATACCATCATTATTTCTTATCGCCAATTTTAGAATTAGAATATGTCATTTAGCCTACAAGATAATTTCTCCCAGGAAGGCGAAACAGGTGCCTAGATACCGACTTCTCCCCTTCCATGGCTTTGGAAAAACAAAGAAAATCCTCCTTCATTTCTATTATTTTATCTTTACATTTGGCAATTGAGTTAGCAAAGCTATTATATGTCCTTGCTGGAAAGCATAGAAAACCATTGTAATTTTAGGTAGATCAACAAACGTGGCCAAGAAAAAAGTAACCATAAAAGAGATCGCCAAGCTGGCAGGAGTTTCCAGAGGAACAGTGGATCGGGTATTAAACGATCGGGGAAAAGTAGAAGAAGAGCGGAAGAACAATATTTTGAAAATCGCGAAGAAGCTAGGTTATAAAAAAAACATCATCGCCAGTAATCTGGCTTTAAACAAAATTAGAAAAATCAGTGTCGTCATTCCCTTCAAGGATAATAAATATTGGGGAATCGTACACCAGGGCTTAAACTCCACGAGCTCTATGCTCAAGCAACACAATATGAACCTTGAGTTATTTGAGTTTAATGTCATTGAAAAAGAAAACTATCTCAATCAATTAATTGCAGCAGTCAATTCAGAACCAGATGCACTTTTAATCTCTCCGGTATATTTACAAGAAACCTTAAAATTTCTGGATACCCTTAAGCATAAAAAGTTTGAAATATTCACTTTTAACTCCGAGCTGAATCACGATTCTATTCTATCTTTTATTGGACAAAATTCTTTTCAGGCGGGAATGATTGCGGGTAAGTTATTTGCAAAAAACATTACTGGCAAGGCTCCAAAAATATTGGTAATTACACTTGGGCATCATCCTGAAAATGCTGTCCATATCCAAAACAAAATTAAAGGTCTTGACAATTACAACACCAAAGCAAAGGCCAATTTTGACATTAGCTTTATCAACATTAGTGAGTTTTATAAAACAGAAATCTTAAAGGCCAAATGCAAAGAGATCGAAAAACTTTTCCCAAAGGTTGATGGCATATTATTCACCAATTCCAGAGCCAAACCTTTGCTCCAATTTGCTTCTTATTTTTCTGCCAAAGAAAGGACCATCGTCAACATTGGCTTTGACCTTACGGATGACAATATCAAACTACTTTGCGACAATAAAGTAGACTACCTTTTGAACGAACGTCCTTTCCAACAAGGGAGGTTGAGTCTACTCAATATCATCGATCATCTTTACTATAATAAGGAGATCCCACAAAAGAAATACCTGCCTATTGATATTGTAATCAAGGAGAATCATGAACTCTATTTAAGTACCGATTTCAAATAAACTTCAAAACATAAACCCTTGACTATCAATACAAAACAAGCATTTCCTTTCTAAAAAACTATGAAAACCAAAGCCTTCCATTTATTTACACTTGCCGTATTCCTCTTACTCATTCTTCCAGCCTTATTGCAGCGAGGAATTTTTATGGACGGGCTACTCTATACTTGTGTCGCTAGAAATTTAAGCGAAGGTTTGGGTACTTTTTGGGAACCCTATTTCAGCAGCACCTGGATCAAAAATGGCAACCCAGGATTTCATGAACATCCGCCATTGGTCTTTGGTATTCAAGCCTTGTTTTTTTCGCTTTTGGGAAATAGTATTTATGTCGAACGCTTCTATTCTTTGCTTAGTGCTTTCACCACTGCTTTCTTGATTTATAAAATTTGGATTGCTGTTTTAGCGGGAGAAAAAAGTTATCAAAATCTCGCTTGGTTGCCGGTTTTTTGTTGGATTATTATTCCGGTTTGTTTTTGGTCATACCAAAATAACATGCAGGAAAACACCATGGGAATTTTCACTTTACTGGCTACTTTTTTTGCGCTGCACTATTTTCGCTTTAATCAATGGTCGATGCTTTTAGCAGCGGGGATTAGTATTTTTGCTGCTTCTTTATCAAAAGGACTTCCGGGACTTTTCCCACTGGCGATTCCTTGCTTATGGTATTGTTGTACGCGCCAACAAAGTTGGATAAAAATGATCCAAACTTCCATGGTATTAATTCTAATTCCCAGCCTACTTTATGCCTTACTATTGCTATACGAACCCGCTCGGCAAAGCCTTAGCTTCTACCTCGAATATCGAGTTTTGGGTAGAATAGAACAGGCACCGACGGTGGATCATCGCTGGTATACGCTGTGGCGTTTGTTTCAGGAACTACTCCCGGTTTTGATTTTGGGTCTTCTTGCGCTGGGGATTGCACGCTTCAAAAAAACGCCTTTGTGGCCTCAGCCTTCTATGCTCAGCTTAGCCTTCTTTTTTTTGGCGCTGGGCGCTGCGGGTACGCTTCCGCTTTTGCTAACGAAAGTGCAAAAAGGATTCTATATGGTTCCTGCACTCCCCTACTTTGGCCTTGGCCTGGCGATGCTGATGATCGAACCTTGGCGAAGTTTAGTCGCCTTTGTCAATCAAGCTAAAAGACGAAGGCAGGGACTTTCGATTTTCTCTCTGGTGCTAATCGCCTTAGTGGCCTTTCTCTCTTTCAAAGCCATCCCTACTTTTAAAAAGAACGAAGCCTTAATCCAGGATATCGAAATCATGGGACAACATATTCCCACTCACACGACTATTGGGATCGACAAGAACCTACAACAAAATTGGGCGATGCATTGTTATTTTATGCGCTATTTTTTCATAAGCCTGGATCAAAAAGAAAATAATCAAAATTTTCACCTCCGTTCTTCCCCGCAAAAACTAGCTGGTTATGAGCTTTTAGAATTGCCTTTGTCCAATTTCTATTTGCATCAAAAGCAAACAGACATAGAAAAAAATAGCAATTCTGATTAAAAATCCAATACCAAT
>CALLVY010000212.1 GCA_938015925.1 uncultured Saprospiraceae bacterium | reverse complement strand
CAAAAAGATAAAATAGGATTCTCTTGTTACACTTGTAGACTGTCGGGCAAAACCCGCGACCTTTTGCTGTATGTAGACTTTAAAGTCTACACAAGCAGATTATTTTTTAATCGTTCGTTTGGTTTGTATTGGACAGCGGGGGGGTTACCCTAGTTTGGTGAGTGGTGTGGAATACTTATTACTTAGACACCTTGCAGGAGCAAGAGCGCTAGTGACGATTTTTTTATTGCATCCTAGGTGTGGCACCAGCGAGTATAGTTTTTTGAATATCGAATATCGAACAAGTTTGACGATGCTAATATAATTGTCCTCTTGAGAAGTGTCGTCAAAACTTTTCAAATCCTTAGCGCAGCGTTCCTTGTTCGATATTCGATATTCTGTTTTCCTCAACTTAAAAGTGAGTCTATGAAAATTTTGCTTCTTTTGCACCCGATGCAAGCATCGGGGAATTCTTTTAGATTAAAAATAAATACATTTGTGATTATTAAGAATCCACAAACTACCTATAAACATGATAAAAAACAAACATATTAACAATTGGATAAGCGTATTCATTCTATTTTTTATTGGTCACATTTCTTTCGCCCAAACCACTATAACTTACCAATCTTCTACCAGCGATTTCGCTAATCCTGAACGAGGATTTTATCGATACTCCGAAACCAGATCTTCCAATTATACCTTCTTAGATCAGAGTACACTCGAAGGTTATCGAATGCTACATACTCCTTCTACTGCTGGTTACTCCGTATATAGTACACTCGTGTTTAGGTATTTTTTCTTTGAAGATTTTATCACATCGAATATTACCCAAACTTATCTCGACAACATGCAAACCGATTTTAATACTGCTCGTCTTGCAGGGGTTAAAATAATCCCAAGGTTTGCTTATACCGATGCGGTGAATGCTAGTGGTTGTGCTAGCTGGATTTGTCCACCTTATGGTGATGCTGCCAAAGTATGGGTGCTCGCGCACATCGCTCAATTGGCACCAGTTCTGGAAGCTAATAAAGATGTAATTGCTTCTGTACAGATGGGGTTAATTGGTGTATGGGGAGAAAATTATTATACGGATTATTTTGGAGATGCTTCTCAGCCGCCCGATTTTAAATTAACAAATACCAATTGGGATGATCGAATAGAAGTATTGGAGGCATTACTCAATGCTGTTCCCGTAGAAAGAATGGTGCAAGCCCGCTACCCTCAACAAAAACAAAGAGCCATCTATGGTGTGAATGCGACGACTAGTTCAGCAGCGTTGACGCTTGCGGAAGCATTTCAAGGAACGGATAAAGCTCGAATTGGTTTTCATAATGATTGCTTGTTGGCCAGTCCCGATGATTTTGGAACATATACCGATTACGGAAACTCTTCCACTAGTTCCTCTTCGGACACGCTTAACTTAAAACCATATTTTGCGGATGATAGTCAGTTTGTCGTAGTCGGTGGAGAAACCTGCAATGATGACTATAGTCCAGAAAATGATTGTGCTTCCTCCAATGTATTAGCCTACGGAGATACCGAACTTAGACGAATGCATTATTCTTATTTAAATTCTCAATATAATAATGACGTAAATAATGATTGGGGAACTGGAGGTTGTATGGATGATATCAAAAAAAGATTAGGTTATCGATTTGAGTTGCAAAATGGAATGTATAGTAATGCGGCTCAACCGGATCAGATCATCGACATTAATATCAATTTAAAAAATGTAGGATATGCTTCTCCGTATAATGAAAGAGAAGTAGAATTATTATTACGTAATACTGCTACCTCTGATGTGTGGACGGTGGACTTACCCGATGATCCTCGTTATTGGTTTGCGAATAATACGACTCATAACATTTCTGAAACTTTATGCCTGCCGAGTACTATTCCACTTGGCACTTATGAATTATTTCTCAACTTACCAGATCCGATGCCTTCGTTGCACGACTTACCAGAGTATACGATCCGGTTAGCCAATCTACTCCCTGATAATTCTGACGTTTGGGAAGCGGCTACTGGCTATAATAAACTAGGACATACAATCACCATTGATAATACTTCTAGCAATACAGCTTGCAACGGTGAACTTACTTTTACAGCACTAGCAGGTCCATTGCCAGTCTCTTTGATAAATTTCATTGCTCAACCTAATGACAAAAATATTACCCTGAAATGGACCACCGCTTCGGAACTTAACAATAAAGGTTTTCATATTGAGCGAAGTAGAGATGGAGAGAATTTTACAAAAATTAAATGGGAAGATGGAAATGGAACAAACAATTCGGTCTCAAATTATTCCGTTGTAGATTCGGATGTGACCTACAACACTTACTATTATTATCGACTCAATCAAATAGACTTTGATGGAACTTCTTCTTATTCTAAAATAGTCGCTGCAAAAATCAATTCTTTTGTTGATCCAATTCCGAATCAATTTGAACACTCTATTCGTATATTTCCAAATCCAACTTCCAAAACTATTACCGTAGATTGGGATGGTGAGTTGGAAGAAATTATTGAAATCGAGATCTTAAATATCTATGGGGTAGAAATCGGTCAAGTTGATTTAAATGCTAAATCAAAAGATATTGCTCATTTGCCAAAAGGGATTTACTTTGTTCAGTTAAGAAGTGAACGGAAAGAGTTTGTGAGAAAAATGGTTAAGTGGTAGTGGTAGGAATGTTGAATTTCCAATGTCTAACTAGTTAGTACATTATGGCTGCTGGATGTTGGATGTTTATTTTCCTCTTGGGATTGGATGGTAACGCGGATGAGGCGGATTGAGGCGGATTTTCTCCCAAGATATGTCCTTGGTTGGCGTTGCTGTTTTTGAATATCATTTTGCAACCAAGGGATTTTTGATTATGTTGTTTCCCAAAAAGGATACATGAAATATTTAGGTTCAATCTTCGCCATATTTTTATTTTTTAATGATTCCACTTACTCAACATACTTGCTTTAAAGTCGATTATTAGTTCGTTTTCATCTGTACACTTGGTCTATCTTGATAATTGATTTTAAATCCCTGCTCCTTTTAATTCAAGCGCATGCTCCAATATTCCCAAAGCCGTTTCTGCCATCTTATTTTTTTGATCATCAAGCAAAGGATTGATTTCGGTAATTTCAAGACTCACCACTTTATCCCAAGAAAGCAATTGTTGCAATATCTCTTTTGCTTCGTTGACAAATAATCCATTTTCTACAGGTGTACCCGTTCCTAAACTGACCGCATCACAATCCAAACTATCTACATCAAAAGAAACATAAACGATATCACAATTGGATAATTTATCTGTTTTGATTTCTTCAATTACTTTTGCGATTCCTTTTTGTCGTAAAAGTTCAGGCGTATAATTCGTGATGTTATATTTTTCAATTAGATGGTCCTCTTCTTTTTCTGTATCTCTTACCCCTATGAAAACTAAATCCTCTGGGAGTGCTTTTGATTTCACTCCTCCAACATTTTTCAATTTTTCCCAATATCTTTTTGTCTCTTTATTTACATCTCCTGAGTCAAATTCTAAATTATCCTCATTGAGAATTGTAGCAAGTGGCATTCCATGAACATTTCCCGAAGGAGAAGTATAAGGAGAATGCAAGTCGGCATGTGCATCAATCCAGATGATACCCAATCTTAGTTTGGGGTAAGCACTTTTTATTCCTGCAACTGTTCCTCCAGCAGAAGCATGGTCTCCAGAAATAATAAGTGGAAATCTTTTGTCTTGTAACAATTGACTTACATTTTTACAGACATCTTCATAGATCGAAATTATAGACTCAATATGCTTAGCCTGCTTATGTTGAATAGGTGAGGTTAAAATGTGGTTATTATCATTTATGGTTAAAGAATGCGTTTTGGAAAAAAAATAATTCCCCTTCGTTATCGCTGCCATGATTAAAGCATCAATACCCAAACTAGCACCTCTCGTTCCTGCTCCAATTTCAGACTTGTTTAAAATGATGGTAATATTATTTTTCACTTGAAAATGATTTTATGGTTCGTTTAATTATTTCTAAGCAGTCTTATTATTTTTTTAAAGTTTTTCTATTTAAAAACCAATACATCAATCCTGCTATCAGGAAGGAATCAACAAAATGTGCATGCGTTATTTGAAATAATCCAAAGTAAGTGAGCAAAGCAATAATTGAACTGACCGCCCAACTCAGCAATCCTTCCTTTCCCCAACTTTCAATTTTCTCTAAATCATATTGTTGTTGTTTTAGCCAAAAGAAATCTAAAATATATATAGCGGAAATAGAAGGGGTGAATACACCAAGGATATCTAAAAATCCAAACAGGTATCCTGAAAAACCGAATAGCGCTAAACCAGTCCCGAACAAACTAATAATCAAACACATTTTTTTAAAACTCCAAGTAGTCTGAATGGTAGAAAAGGTAAGGACAGTAGAATATAAATTTGAAGCGTTGGTGACCCAAGTAGATACAAATAACAATATAAATGCAGGCAAGACCAAATCAAGCGAGTTCATAATTTTTATGATGTCAACCTCCCCTGTCTTGATGGAAGTTATCGCAGCAATAATAAAAACGAGAGGCGTTCCGATTATTATTCCTAAAACAGAAACTAAACTTTGTTTATCATTATAAATAAACCTCGAAAAATCTGCCATCAAAATAGGTACAAGAATGGAAGACCCAATTAAAACGGAAGTAGCCGTAAATAAGGTGAGGGTGCTTTCTTTAGGCGGTACATAATCCCAAAGGTTGGAAACTTCGGTGACTTGACCTAAAGCTTTGTAAGTAGCGTAGCATAAAAATATCGCAAGGATAGGTACCGCAACATTAGCTAATTTCTCAATGCTTCGAATTCCATAAATGGTCGTTACTGTAATAAAAATACTGGCGACCACCACGACCACCCAAAGTGGTAAAGTCAATCCGATAACCTCTGTCGAGGTTTCTTGTATCGCTTGTGCCAATAGTTCGAGTGCTACTGAAAACCAACCAATTAAAATAATACCGATAATAAAATTAATAATCTTTGCTCCTTCCTCCCCAAATGAAAATCGTAAAATCATATAGGTTGATAATCTTGAACGATTACCAATTAACGTTGTAGCAACACATAACACCGTTAAGACCAATGTTGAAATACCATAGGCGATAAGTGCATCTTTTAAGCCTATTCCTAAGGCAACCTCTGACCCTAAAAAAAGAATGGGCAAACTAAATCCCATACCTGCAATGACCAAACCAATCACCCAGCCAGAGGTAAAATCTTTGGCTGCGACTTTTGAGGTCGTGTATTGATTGCTATCCGACATGACTCATTTTTTTGGGTGGGAAAAATTTTAACTTCAACAAATAAAAAACGATTCCCGCTAATAAAGCATCAATGAAAGGAATCGTCGTCAATTGAAACCAATCATAATAAGTAGCAATGGCCACGCCTGAACTTGCTATCCAAATTCCCAAATTTTGCCAATTGAAATCAGGTAAATTTTCTATTTGCTCCGAGTCGTAATTTCCTTTTGCAACATAAAAATAATGAAGCACAAATATGGAAGCCAAGGAAGGAATCACTAAACTAAAGAAATTTAAAAAGTCTATAAAATAAGTGGAGAATCCTAAGATTGCCAAGGTTGTAGAAGCAAGACTACACACCACACCTATCTTCCAAAATTTACTTTTTTTACGAATAGTTGAAAAAATAAGAATGGTAGAATATAGGTTTATCGTATTGGTTGTCCAAGTAGAAAAGAGTAAAATAAATAAGGCTGGAAGAGTCAGACCTAATCCAATCATTATTTTCATAATGTCTTCCTCACCAGTAATGATAGCTGGAGCAGCACCCGCTAGTAAGACCAAAGGAAATCCCAGCCCTAAACCTAACGAACTCATTAATGCGTCTTTGTCTGTTCTAGCAAAACGAGTAAAATCTGGCATAAATACAGGTACCATAATAGACGTTCCCGTGACGATAGAAATAGCTTGAATCACACTCATCGAACTATTTCCTTCCGATAACCAAATAGTCTCCCAAGTCCCTTCTCCCTGCAAAGTCACATATAAAATATAGATCACAAAAAGAATCAAGAAAGGAACTGCAATATTGGAAAATTTCTCAATCATCTTAAAACCAAAAATGGCGGTAAGGGTCATCAAAAAACTTCCTAAAATGATGAGAATCGAAAGCGGAATATCTACCCCCAATAATTGATTAATGGCATCGGCTATGGCTTGACCAAACAATTCAATAGTAACTGCATACCAGCCTATCGTAGAAAAAGCAATTAATAAATTAATCAAC
>CALLVY010000211.1 GCA_938015925.1 uncultured Saprospiraceae bacterium | reverse complement strand
TTTACAAGTTTTTATCAACGATTTCATAGAGATAGTCTTTTTCAAGTGCAAAGGGTTCGGTTTCCTGTCAATGGTTATGCGATAGAAGGAGGGAGGATCAGTGCCTGGACGAAGGAAGATTGGTCGATGCACAAAAATGGTTTGGAACAAATTGATACGAGTGTTTACCTTACCGAGCGTTATGAGCGTCATGGGATCATTCAAGAACGAATTTACCAAACAGATTCAGGTGTTTTAATAGAACGCCATTTTTCCAAGTTTCAAAATCAATGGTTCCTCACTTTTTATTTGTATGTTTTTCTATAGCTCCATTTTTTTGGTTTTAAATGAATTCACCTAGAACTCTTTTTTTTAAGAAAAAAAAATATTTATTTACAGCTATTCTATCCCTCTCTTTCTTTTACCCCTCTATTTTTTCTGTAGCAAAAAGGTCACAGGATCTCTAAAATTCACAAAGAATCATTTTCAACTAGGAAAGGTGGTCTTTTTTTTTTGCTTTTCCGCGGCATAAACTGCTCGAAAAACGCATTTGCATTATTTTTAATATGTATTTGATTTGTTTTTTATTTTTTTAGATAAAAGTGACAAGGTAAAAGTTCAGAAGTGTAAGAATAAGCTTGTTTCCTTGTCACGTTTTTCGATGAGTTATTGTGACAATCCTCTCTATGAATAATGATTTATTTAAATGTAATTGTTTTGATATATGTTTGATTCTTCGGTTGCTTAATAAGCATTTGGGGGATGTTTTATGTTTGTAATCGGTTGATTTTTAGGGTTTTATGCTTGGGGTTTTGTTCTTGTGTTTGATCGACTAGGAGAGGAGGGAAAGAAAGATTATAAACTTATTGAGTATGATAAGTTTCTATATGTAAGATGATTGCTATTGGCCTTATGAAGAATTTACCTCGTTACGGGGAGTCACGAAATATGACGTTAATTTTAATGTATTGGCACGTTATTGTCTATATAAAAAGCATATGAATGACAAACGAGTTATTCAAAAAAACAATTTCTCTTATTGAATTCAAATAATACTTTGAACAATTGATTTTTAGAAATGACCCTTTCTACAAAAAGGAAATTGTAAAACAAAAGAACAAGAACAAGGAATAAAAGAACTTGAGGGTCATTGACTTTTAAGAGCGTTATTATGGGCTTATGACTCAGTGAGGAAATAATGTTTTCTAAACTGAATGAGTTTTGGTAGGACTATAAACTGAAAGTGATTTTAGTTTAGGTCCTGCCAAAATCTTTGACTACTTAAAGTGGTAGGAAATAAAAGAAACTCGAAGAAGCTTCCAGCTCTTATTTAACTCACAAAATTATAAACTGAAAAAAGGGAAAGAAACCCAAGAGGACTCTAACTCAAACAACCCAAAGATTATTTTAAATAATCCCCCCTCCTAATTTCAGTAATTTCTCTGTATCTGTTATGTCAATTGGTTCAAAAGAACCATGCACGGGACTCCTTAGGGAGTCCCTTTTTTGTCTAAGTAATTAGTTAGTAACCTCTTTTAGATTTTCGTGCAGCGACAAAAAGATAATAGGGACCTTTTTCCTTCTCATCAATAGCATTGGTCCATTCTTCCTCTTCATCCTTTAATAATTCATTGATGTATAAGTCTTGAAAAACTTCGGTGTAATGCTGAGTGGTTTGTCGATTAGAAGATTTAAAAACATAGTAGAGTGCTTTAAAGCCTTCTTGCTCAAATCTAAACCGAATACGTCCGTCTGATTGATTAGATATCCCAATAATACATTTTGAATAATTATTAAGAATTAAACGGAGTTTTAATCGGATCTTTTCTTTGGTTTTTGTGGCTTCCTTCCCACTAATTAAGTGTTCCTTTTTTTCGAATAACATGCTGATAGTTTGTTTTTGCATTTATTTTGTGCTTGCTTTTCTGTTTATCTTTTCCTGGGATTTATCCATAGTTTGGCTTAAACCACAGGAGTGGTTTAGCTATAGGGGAATGCAGGAAAATAGGGTTTAAAAATAGTACTACTATTGTTATTTTGCGGAGCAAGAATAACGAGTTTAGGTTCAATAAGTATTGAACCATACTACTTTTATAGCTTGCAAGGGAAAGGATCCATCAGGATATTCTCAATTTAGAAATTGGAAATAAAGAGATGAATTAGTTACATAGAGAAACAAATTTAAGACAAATTCCTCATATTCTAGCGTAAATCCGCCCATAATGTTTGGATTTTTGACAAAAAAATGAACTTTAACTTAAAATAAAGGCAATTGAGCACTTTTTAAGCAGTTTTTACGACACTTTAAATATGGAATTAAATCTTTCTTCTTTTTTATGGCATTTGTATTTCGAGTAGTTTCTTAAAAGAATTATCTTTCCAGTAGAGAGAGAAATTTTGAAATTACTTTCCATAAAACGTTCTTAATAAATGGAGTTGTTTTATAGGGTTTGCGAGAATGGTGAAAACCGAATTTTATAAACTTTACAAACCTATTCAACTCACTTTTTATAAATTTTCGCTGAGTACAGGACAAAAGTTGGAAAAGATAAAAAGTGTGTAAGTTTTTTCCCGCAGATCGCGCAGATTTCGCTGATTTTTTTACGATCGAGCGTCCAACATCAGCGAAATCTGCGCGATCTGCGGGACACCTAACTTTTTGTCCTGTACTTAGAAATTTTCGATTACCGTTAATTAATTTAAAAAAAAGACTATGACTTTGAGATTGACTTTGTTGAGCCTGCTTTTGATGCCCTTCTTTTCTACTAACGCTCAGGTAGAAGCTGTAAATGAATATCAATTTAAATTAGAAGCCACGGTTAGTTGTACTCCTGTAAAAAGCCAGGATCGAACGGGGACTTGTTGGAGCTATGCGACCTCTTCCTTTCTGGAATCAGAATTGATTCGTATGGGCAAAGGAGAACACGATATTTCAGAGATGTATACCGTTCGGAATATTTATAAAGACAAAGCTCGCAATTACGTTT
Source organism: uncultured Saprospiraceae bacterium (assembly GCA_938015925.1). Classification (GTDB taxonomy): domain Bacteria; phylum Bacteroidota; class Bacteroidia; order Chitinophagales; family Saprospiraceae; genus CALLVY01. Next base: position 13,320 of record CALLVY010000211.1, on the reverse strand, counting down.
TGCGTCAGGGAAAGGCCAATTTCTCACAAGGAAGTTTGGCTCATGACCCAATGTTTGTTGCCTATCATCACGGGATTGTGCCGGAAGAGGCTTATTCTGGTTTGTTGGAAGGAGAAGAAAAACATGACCATGGAGAAATGCAGACCATGATGAAGGGAATGTTGGATGCTTTGTTGAAGCGTAAAAACCTTTCTCCTAAATGGAAGCTTGCGATGGATCAAATTCTCAATGTTTATCTAGGTGCAGCACCAGAGCGTTTTTCTTATCAAGGAAAGTCTTATACTCCAAAAACCTTCGCCGAAAGCTTGGGAATCAAACCGGAGGATTATGTACAGATCACTTCTTTTACCCATCACCCAATGTACCGACCTTTTGTATTGGAAGTGCCAGATAATTACTCCAATGGATTGTTTTATAATGTTAGTTTAGAAGAAATGGAAGCTATTGTAGATAACGCTGTGCGAGAAGGCTTTTCTCTTTCCTGGGATGGAGATGTTAGTGAAAAGGGTTTTTCTTCAAAAGATGGGATGGCCATTTTACCGACCAATCCCAAAAGAGAAGATCTGTTTGTAAAACCTGGTAAAGAAATCGTCGTCAATCCTGAAATACGTCAAACTGCCTTTGAAAGCTATGCGACCACCGATGATCACTTGATGCATATCGCAGGAATTGCTAAGGACAAGGACGGGACTAAATATTATCAAGTCAAAAACTCTTGGGGGGAAGTAAGTGATTACAAAGGCTATCTATATATGTCTCAATCTTATTTTCTAATGAAAACGGTTTCCGTATTGGTTCATAAAGATGCGATACCTACCGAGATTGCTAAGAAGTTGGGATTCAAATAGAGGTAATACCGTTGAAAAACGTCGGACTTTATTTTTTAAACAGCACTAAACCCGTTGAAAAAATAGGTCCGACGTTTTTCATTTAGCTTAAATACCAAACGACTTGAAAAGGAGGAGGTTTTAAGTTAAATGTAAAACTCAAGGAGGACTTTATTTTTTAAACAGCACTAAATAGTCTCCATTTGTTAAGGTTTTTAACATTTAATCGAGTTTTCATCGTCATTAATAGAAAAATTATGTTTGGTGAGTGACTTTGACATAACTTTGAATTGTAAGTTAAAAGAAAAGGACATAATTAAATATGGCCATTGACTGAAAACTCACAATATTGTTAACCTAAACCTTAAAAATGAATTCTTACCCTAAATCCCCTTCAATGTTCAGATTCTTAATGGTACTTGGTGTTGTACTAGGAATAGCACTTTCTTTCTCGATTGGATCAGTAGTAGTTGGAGTAGCTTTTGGATTGTGCTTGTCTTTTTTCTCTGGTATCATATACTGCCGCTCAATGGAAAGTATGTCTGCGGCCAAATAATTTAGAAATAATTTGCTATAATATATAAGGGCGATCGAAATTCGATCGCCCTTTTCTTTTTTGTCGTATTTTTTATACTCCCTATGGAAGGGGAGTCCTCCTCCATATCTAGCTAAACTCTTTCATCACTTCTCTGGAGATTACTAATTTTTGGATTTCAGAAGTTCCTTCTCCAATGGTACACAACTTAGAATCGCGGAAGAATTTCTCCACTGGAAAGTCTTTGGTATATCCATAACCACCATGAATCTGAATAGCATCGGTAGCAATTTCTACACAAGCTTCTGAAGCATAGTATTTGGCCATCGCTCCAATCTTAGTTACTTTCTTACCATTGTTTTTAAGATAAGCCGCTTTACGAGTCAATAGCTCCGCCGCTTGAATTTTTGTGGCCATATCTGCTAATTTGAAACTGATCGCTTGAAACTTAGAAATCGGCTGTCCAAATTGTTGGCGCTCTTGAGAATATTTTACGGAAGCCTCGTAAGACCCTTTGGCAATTCCCAAAGAAAGTGCAGCAATCGAAATTCGACCACCATCCAAAATTTTCATAGATTGGATAAATCCTTCTCCTTCTTCTCCCAAACGATTACCTACCGGAATGCGACAATTGTCAAAAATCATCTCGGCCGTTTCGCTGGCGCGCATTCCTAATTTATTTTCTTTCTTCCCTGCATTGAAACCCTCCGTACCACGTTCTACCACAAAGGCAGTCATGCCATGACTATCGAGCAATTCTCCCGTCCGGGCGATGACAACGGCCACGTTTCCAGATTTTCCATGGGTGATCCAGCTCTTGGTTCCATTGAGTACATAATGGTCGCCATCCCGTACCGCCACACATTGCATTCTACCCGCATCACTACCCGTATTGGGCTCCGTTAATCCCCAAGCTCCGATCCATTCGCCGGTTGCTAATTTGGGAAGGTACTTTTGTCTTTGCTCTTCGGTTCCAAAAGTATAGATGTGATTGGTGCAAAGAGAATTGTGAGCAGCTACAGATAATCCGATGCTACTACAAACTTTAGAAATTTCAACAATTACAGAAATGTATTCTTGATAACCTAAACCAGCTCCACCATATTCTTCTGGAACAATAACGCCCAGAAATCCATGTTCTCCTAATTTGTGCATTAGGTCAATTGGGAAGTGTTGGGATTCATCCCATTCCATGACATGCGGCCGAATGTATTGTTCGGCAAAATCTCTGGCACTTTCCTCAATCATCTTTAGATTTTCAGAAACGCTTACTTCATTCATAATCTATATTGGTTTTAAACTCCGGAACAGCCAGAGTATCCTGATTGGTACATTGAGGACAATCAGGCTTTGGTTTGTATAATGTGAATGCAAAAAAAACTATACGATTACAAAGCAAAGTATAGACCACAAATATATTGAAAAGAGGGGATAAATACTTGGTAAATGATCTTCAAAAAGGAGACTTTGGTCTATAATAGACTTAGTATTTGACTTTAAGGAGGAGGATTGAGGATTTAGCGGAAATTCGCTAATGATTTTGGGAAATAAATTGGATATTTTTCTCTTTTGTATTAATTTTTCGTTCTAAATGAATTCATTTGGTCTAGAATAAAAAGAGAAAATTAAAACAAAAAGGTGTCCCGCAGATTTCGCAGAGTTATTGCTAGATTTTCGTAGAAAATCTAGCAATATGCGAGCAAATGGCTTTTAATACCTACTTCCCTTGTGTTACTATAAAATATTTTGACCAAATGAATTCACCTAGAACCTAATTTTTATAAGCTTCGAGAATTAAAAAATAGTCCCCATAAAATCTACCAAACCAGGTTTCCATTTCTTTTTTCCCATTTTTTTGATCATCAATGATTCGCTGATATTTCTATGGCCAATGCCTAGTGTTTTTTGATTGGTAATGATTAGCCAGCGACAGGTGTTTTCTTGAAGTTTAAATCCTTTCTTTTTATAAAAACCATGATCTTGCGCGATTAAAACCAAAAAATCAATGCCATTTTTTTGGGCTTCTAGTTCTACTGTTTCTAATAAGTGGGAAGCAATATTTTTGGATTGGAAATCAGGATCTACGCAAAAATCACCAATCCCAAAAATCGTGTATACTTTTTCAGCCATATTGATTACCCGGTAATCTACCGCCATATGACCGATCAATTGTTTTTGGTCGGATACTAAATAACGAAAGCTTGGCACTTGCTGATAATAAGATCGCCCTTCTGGATATTCGGAAAAGCTCCGTTCCAAAAGTGCTCTGATTTGCGCATGTTTTTTATCCTGAATTTTATATTCTTCAATGCGCCGAGTAGTAGGATTTATTTTTTTTGACATGTATTTTAAGGTGGGCCTAGAATAAGTGACCGGAAAAAATGAATAATTTATTTACTCCCTGAACCTTCCTTTGGTCGGTTTATTTTATGAACCTTCTTTCAGTCGGTTTCCATCAAATTACTAAAGTATTCCGTCTTTTTTTTGCTTCTAAAAATGATCAAGGATATTTTTCCAATAATAAACGCTTCAAATCGGTGTCTCCTAAATTACGAGATAATGTACCGTCAACGGCACAACTAATTTCTCCCGACTCTTCCGATACAATAAAAGCAACCATGTTAGAATTTTCAGTTGCCCCCAATCCTGCCCGATGTCGAAGACCTATTGATTTGGGTAAATCAGGATTGCTGGAAATCGGTAAAATACAACTGGCCGCAAAAATCTTATTGTCGGAAATAATGACTGCGCCATCGTGTAAGGGACTGTCTCTACAAAATATACTCTCTATCAACGGTTGGCTAATTTCCGCGTTCATTTTGACCCCAGAGTTACTGAAAAACTCAATGTCCATTTTACTGGCAAAAACCAAGAGTGCTCCTGTTCTATCTTTTGACATTTTTAAAAGAGCTGCTTTGAGGTAAGCTACATTATTGATTTTTTCCTGGCTATCCGCAGAAGTATTGGCCCGGTCGATTAATCGACTAATGAAATGACTTCTTTGTTTGAGGGTAGTGTTGCCCAATAATAATAAAAAACGACGGACTTCCGGCTGAAAAACAATCAAGACCATAATGACTCCCAAGCTTACAAACTGCCCCAACAAACTCGTGAGTAAGTGCATTTCCAAAGCATTGACCAAAAGCCAAAAACCATACAACAACAAGGCTCCAATAAAGATATTAAAAGCGATACTGCCACGAAGTAGTTTGTACAATTGATAAATCAGGTATCCCACAATTAGGACATCCAAAATATCTAATAGTCGTATAGACAAAAAATCAAATTCAAATTCAAACAAAAGTATCATGTATGATTGTACCCTTTATTAATTTTTGAGGAAGCTAAAATACTTTTTTAAGCCAGTAAAAGGTTTAATTCACGTCAATAGCTTGGTATCAGTTTTGCCCTAGGGTTTAAGCAGGTAATCAAAATTGTGTTACCAATAAATTCTAGTGTATTTTGTTTTTAGAGGAATCATTTTAGACGAGAAACGTTAGTTCAGCGAAGCTAAATGCTTGCATTCACGCCAGTAATATCTAGATATTTAAGGAGAAAATGACTGACTGATTGATCCCGAATGCCTAATGGCCCTGACCTAGCGTCAGGTGGTGATGTATGGCAAACCGACAACGGAGCTTCATAAGGCTCTGCCGAACTACTACATCAAGTGAAGGAACCGCAATGCGGCAGGGTTGATTAAAATCAAAAGACGCAGAATTTATTATGTGATTTATTTTGTCCATGCACTTACTTAAGAAAATTCTAATATGCTTAAAATAACTGCCCTAATATAAGATAATATTATTAAATATGAGCTTAGAACGGAATTGTAAAAAATGTGGAGCAGAATTGGCGTACAAGGAACAGGTTTGTACCGAATGTGGAGAGGATCCTAATCCACCTAAAGCGGATAAACCAGGGCATTATGTGCATTATTTTTTCTTTATTCCCTATCTATTGGCAGAGGTTTATGGTTTTCTCTATTGCATGGATATGGTGCAGCCAAAGGGGGGAGACAATGCCATTGAATCCTATGTTTTTCTCCGTATGGTATTGTCGATAGTGGTTTTTGTTGCCTACAGTTATGGCCGTCAGGTCGATTCTTCGCCTTTGCGAACACAAGGCGGTTGTTTAGGGATATTCAACCTGATCATTCTAATTGCGATGTTCTTTATGATGGTCATTGGCCTTTAAGCTTACTTCAAATTTTTAAGAAGATCACCTAGATGATCTCCTTAAAAATGTAGCTTTCCTTTATTCCGGCAATTGATGCTCCAGGTTATAAAACATAAAACTCAACATATCAGCCGCTTCGTCGATCTGTTTGGAAGTCGGTTTTCCCGCTCCATGTCCGGCACTGGTTTCTATTCGGATCAACACTGGATTGTCTCCTTTATGATGTTCCTGTAAAGTGGCCGCAAACTTAAAAGAATGTGCAGGAACCACCCGATCATCATGATCGGCAGTCGAAATCAAAGTGGCCGGATAGGCTGTAGCTTCTACATTGTGAAGTGGAGAATAAGCCATTAGGTAATCAAAATCCTTGGCATTTTCACTCAGCCCATAATCCGTCGCCCAAGCTCGTCCAATCGTAAATTTATCATAACGAAGCATATCCAAAACACCGACACCTGGCAAAGCAACCTTGAATAAATCCGGTCGCTGCGTCATACACGCTCCGACCAAAAGCCCTCCATTGGAACGACCATCGATCGCCAGTTTATCCTTAGTCGTATAACCTTGGGCAATCAAGTATTCGGCCGCGGATTGAAAGTCATTGAATACATTTTGCTTTTGATCGAGCGTACCCGCCTTGTGCCATTTTTTTCCAAACTCTCCACCACCTCTAATATTGGCCACCGCATAAATTCCACCATACTCCAAGAAAACCGATCGCTGTATAGAAAAACCAGGGGTCAAGGAAACATTAAAACCACCATAACCATAGAGTAAGGTCGGGGCAGAACCATCCATTTTTGTTCCTTTTTTATAGGTCAAAAACATGGGAATTTTGGTGCCATCGGTACTCTCAAACCACACCTGATCGGTCGTATAATTCGATGGATCAAATTTGGTGTTCGGCGTTTTAAATACTTTGGATTCCAAGGTGGTCATATCCAAGCTATAAATGGTATTGGGCTGGGTATAAGAAGTAAAACCATAAAAGGCTTGGTTGCTATCTTCCTTGCCATTGATGCCATTGATTGTTCCAATTCCCGGCAAATCCAAATCTGAAATAAACTTCCCGCTTTTATCAAAGACCTTAACCTGGCTATAAGCATTGTGCAAATAAGAGGCAACGATCTTTCCGCCGATTATTTGAACGCCCTGCAAGAGGTCTTTACTTTCGGGAAGGATTTCTTCCCAATACGTTTCATCCGGGTGTTTGGAGTGAATCGCTATCAAACGATAATTGTCTGCTTTATAATTGGTGCGCACCAATAGTCGTTCGTTATGATGACCAATCAATGAGAAATCATTATTGAGTGTTTCTACGATAGCGGTGATGTCATTTTCTGGTGAACTGATGTCTTGAAAATAAAAGGCATTGCCACTGGTAGATTCCCAGGCACTGACGGTTAAGAATTTTTCGTCTTCGGTAGTCTGTGCGTAAAATCCATAATTGGGTTTGGAACGATCTGCAAAAACAATTTGATCTTCTGATTGAGGCGTCCCCAATTTGTGATAGTAAACGCTATGAAATTCATTCCGCCCGGATAGCTCCATATTTTCTTCTGGTTCTGGATAACGGCTGTAGAAAAAGCCATCATCTTTCCAGGAGATCGGAGAAAATTTTACCCATTCCAATTTATCACTTAAGGTGTGATTGGCTTCGAGGTCTTTGATGTAAATCGTTCTCCAATCTGATCCTCCTTCGGATACTTCATAAGCGAGGTATTTGCCATTTTTAGAAAAGGCCATGCCTCCCAAAGAAGAGGTTCCATCCCCGGAAAGTCTATTGGGATCCAAAACAAGCATTGGTGTACCATCTAATGTTTCTTGGGCATAGAGGACACTTTGGTTTTGTAAGCCATCGTTTTTAAAATAAAAAAAGCGACCACCTTCTTGCATGGGAATTCCAAAGCGTTCATAATTCCAAACCTCTTCCAGTCGTTTTTTGATCTGGCCGCGGTAGGGGATTTGGGAAAGGTAATCTGCCGTTGTTTTATTTTGCCTGGCCACCCAATCCTTGGTTGCTTCAGAATGATCGTCTTCTAGCCAGCGATAAGGGTCGGCTACTATTTTTCCGTGATAATTGTCTTGAATGGTGGTGTCTTTGTGCGAGGTCGGATAATTCACAGTGATGGGTTGTATGTTGATTTCTTTTGTTTCTTTGAGGACTTTGGGTTTTCCATTTGGATCAAATTCGCAAGAAAGACCAAGAAAGAGCGTCAAGGTTAGGAGAATGTATTTATTCATCATATTGCTTTGTAGTTGAAAACAAGTTCCTTGAGAAGGAAATGGGTTTGTTAGGGCACAAGTTACTATTTACTAGTGGACAATTACTAAATTATTGGTTCGAAATGACCATTTTTAGCGTTTTTTTGGGAATTCCTACAATGGAATAAAATCTAAGGTAGGGAAAGAAATTGGAACTATTGTTCTACAATATCACCCTTAGGTAGGCGTTTTTGGAAGAGTTGACCTTGTTTCAGTCAAATGTCGCTGATGGTAGAAGTATTTACTAAACAACTTATTAAAGTAAAATAACAGGTATAGAACAAATTTATGTAATTTTGTGCCCTTTAAGTTGAAGACCCTAGGAAGACCAAATAAACACTAATAAAAGAACTTCGCTAAACACAAACCTTAAATTGACATGCAAAATAAAGATCTCGCTATTTTGACAAGATTGCTTCTGTTTTTTGCTTTTTTAATGCCTGCAATGAACGGTTTTGCGCAGCAAGTCACTACGAATAGCAATGGAGAAAAAATCGTGATTTTTGATGATGGTTCCTGGAGATATTTTAATCCGGATACAGATGCGGCTTTAGATAAACGAGTAGAAGCAGAAAAAGTAAATACTTCTGGTAGTTTACCAGATATGGTCAATAGCAAAAAAAATAAGAAGGTTAAGGTCAAAAAAACTAAAGTAGCCAAAGTAAAGAAAGGCAAAAAGGAAAAAGTAAAAAAGCCTAAGAAATCAAAGAAGGCGAAAAAAGGGAAGAAAGCTAAAAAAGTAAAAAGTCCTAAGCCAGGAAAAAAGGTAAAAACAAAAAAGAACAAGAAGAATAAAAAGGCAAAAGTAAAAAAACGAAAGAAGCCAAGAAAACCAGGAAAGAAACCCAAGAAATCGAAGGGCAAAAAAATCGTAAAAAAAGAACTTAGCCCTGAAGAAATTCGACAATCCAATGCTTTGGCGGTACGTCGGGCAGAACGGGCTGCGGCAACTGCGGCGAAGACTCGGCGGGTTTATGAAGAGGCTATGTTGGATCGAGTCTTGTTAGAAAAAAAATTGCAAGAATCTTATTCGAGCCTGGAAACGACAGATACGGATATTGCAGAAATCGAAAGTCGCTTGCAGTTAGTGAGAGCCAAAGAAGTTGTTGCGGAGGGAAAATACAATGAGGCGAAAACTTTAGCTAAGGACTATGAGAAAATGATCGACATGCCTTACCACAAGAGAGAAAAAATGTTGACTAAGATGGAAGTAGCTTCAGGAGCTGATCTTGTCGTTGGTAATAGGGCGCCAGTTAGTGGGGGAGGAGAAAATATTGAGATTAGCAAAGCCGAACAAAAGAAAATGGATGAAGTGAAAAGTCGTCGCGATGAAATGAATGTGATGACCAATCCACCCAAACCTCCTTGCAAATTAGTCTTCAATAAATTAGACGAATTTAGTGGCAAAGTCAGAAAAGATGTCGCCAAGGAATTGTTCTTTACTTATACCAATGAAAGAATGCGTCCTTATTTTAAAAACCGAGAATATATTACTTGCAATGCTGGTTTGGCTTCCCTTTCCGGTGAAATCTATTTCCTAAAACTAGACCTGGAAGTGGCTTCGGAAAAAGCAAAAAAAGAATATGGATTTTTAGAAAAAGGATCCGCATTGATTGTCAAAATGATCGATGGTAGTACGGTTCGACTCCTCAACCAAAAAACGGACATGGGGACTTTAAATCCATTGCAAAAATCAGTGGTGTACAAACCACAATACATTATTTCTGGAAGTCAGGTGAAATCTCTGAGTAAAGGAGAAGTAGATCGAGTGAGAGTAGTATGGAGTACCGGATATGAAGACTACGAAGTATACGAACTTGACTTTTTTATCAACCAGATGTCTTGTCTCGAAGGAAAGAAGTAAGCAAAAAGATTCAATTTTAAGAGCTTTAAAAGAAGAGAGAAATAAAAAAAGATATGTTAGGATTGAAATTACCTACGGACCCAAGATGGGTGAAAATCGCCGAGAAAGATCTGGAAGAAATTCTCACCGATCATGCTTATTGTGAACAAAAAGCAACGACTTCTTGTATTACATTGATCCAACAATATCCCGAGCGAGAGGAGATGGTAAAAGCACTGGCACCTATCGTTACCGAAGAGTGGGGGCACTTTCGATTGGTCTTACAAGAATTGGAGAAAAGAGGATTGAAATTGGGTGCTCAACGCAAAGATGAATATGTCAATGCTTTGATGAAATTTCAGAAAAAGGACGGTAGCCGAGATACGCGTTTGGTGGAGAAGTTATTGGTTTTTGCCTTGATCGAAGCACGCAGTTGCGAGCGATTCCGTTTACTCTCTCTACATATTGCGGAAGAAGAACTCCGTGAGTTTTATCACAAGTTTATGGTTTCTGAAGCAGGGCATTACCGCGTGTTTATTTACTTGGCCAAAACCTATGGCGACCCTGAGTATGTAAAAGTCCGTTGGCAAGAATACCTGGATTTCGAAGCTGGTTTGATGGATGAAATGGAATTGCGTGGCGATCGAATGCATTAATAATTAATGCTTAGAAAAATGGGTGATTGACTAAAATTAAGGCTACTAAATATTAGGGGAGGGTAGAAAAAGAAAAAGGTGGAAGTTTAATTCTGGATATTAATATTGAATATCGAATCGCCAATTTTGAATAATGATTTTGACGAAAAACCGCGAATTCGTGGAGAAGTATTGGTTCATCAATGATTAATTAAACTAAACCATTGCATTGATCGCCCCAATCAATATTTGATATTGGCAAATGAATATTGAATATTTCCTTTTCTATTTTTTCTGAACACTCCTAACTAAACCTCCATTACCCCAAAAAATCCTTTAAAGCCAACTCCTGGATTTTATGTTTCCCCTCAAAAGAAACTTCCTTAAATTCCAAACCATTTTGCTTCGCAAAATTTCTTTGCCACTCCAGTCGCTCCGCGGTAAGAAAACGATCTTGCGTACCATATACAAAGTATAAATCCTTATCGGAAAAATAATCATTCATCGGTTGAAAATCTAGATCATCCGGAAGCATACCCGCCCAAAGAATCAATCGGTGATAGAAAGGGCGATTTCGATGAATCCAACGACATTGGGTCGCAGTGCCCTGAGAAAAACCCAATAAAGTGATTTGAACATCTGGCGATAATTGAGGAACATAAGTATCATAAAGTCCTTGAATGAAATTGCAATAATCCTCAATCTCATCCAAACGATCTTTGCTGGTCATCCACGAAGAAACCACGGGCCCGACAAAGCCTCCCCAATAAAACCTTGACAAACCTTCTGGTGCAATGACCAAAGTATCCTCCGCCTCTAAAATTTTAAAATCTTTTAGAAATTCGCTGGCCAATTGGCCATAGCCATGCGTGATAATCCAGCATTTTTTGATGTGAGGACCTGGCTCGCCTAAGGTGGAATAGTGAGCCGTTTTGGCGATTTTGACATGATGTTCTTTCATGTCTAAAATTAAGTTTTTTCTTGGATAATGTCGATTAGAAGGAGACCTTAGTTTAGGGAAGGGAGTCTTCTATTTCTTGTGTTCAAAGAACCAATAAACTTGAAACGTTTAATTCCCAAACAAATCTTTTTTCTTTTCATTCAAGATCGGCTTTGGTCGCGGTGCTTCTTCGAGGATAACGTGAAATAGTTTTTCCTCATAAACCCACAAACCATCTTTGTAGCGATAGCCTTCATAAGTACCATCTGGAATCAAGCTCAAACCATTGCCATCCATTCTTTGTATAGCGGCCATATGATCTAGTAAAATGATATCATGCTCTGAATCAAAATTGCAGCGGATTGTGGCGGAAGAAGCATACTCTCGGACAAGGCGATTTTGAGTGATCGGGCCACGGCCTTCTTCTAAAGTCGCAAAAACGGGAGCACCGAATACTGGAGCTCCATCTCGGAACCGAAGGACATCTACGATTTTTCGCTTGTCAAAAAACTGATAACCATCGAAGCCAAAAAGAAGGTATTGGGTACCCTCAGGGGTATCGAAGGCTTTGAGGTTATAATAAACGGCACCATACCAATTGTCTGGATCGAGAATTTCAAATTCTGGATCTTCCACCGCATCTGATTGATCTTTCAATGGAATCAATTGGAGGTCTTCTGTATTCATTTGGATGGCTCCAAAATAGCGATAGTCATCGGTATCGACATAGAGCTGCCAGGTGAAAATTCGAAAAGTACTATCTGGTGGATATTGTATAGAAATTCGCGTTAGGGAATCAAAGCTTATGGCAAAGGAGTTTTTTTCTTCTAAAGCCTGAACTAGAGTAGGGACAAATGATTGACAAGCCGCTATTCGATTTTCGGGAATAGGATCTGTCATAAAAATTTCAGAAAGTTGCTGAAGAGAATCCTCAAAGGTTCTTACAGGGCTTGGAATGGCTTTCGTTTCAGCAATTTCAGTCACTTGAGCGGAGCTGAAAAAACTAGCAAATAAAGCAATCGGCAGTAGAAAAAGGTTCTTCATTATCAAATTTATATGAGTATTAGCGGGAGTCACAAAGTAAACGGGCATTTGTGGCACGAAATTGTGGGTAAACTAACTAGTTCTAACAGAAACCTTTCCCTCCGGTCATCCATCCCCGAATAGTTAAGAAAAATTTCACAGTTCCCTAAGTTCCTCCTCTTTTTTAAGATTTCCTCCCGGAAAATCAAGATAACCATGCAAAAAAAATTACGACTCTTCTCTCTTTTTATCCTTTGTTCGATGTTCAGTATTGGACTATCCGCCCAGCCAGAAGCTGATTTCTTCTTTGAATTACCCGAAAATCCCAATAAATTGGTCGCTCCGGTGCAAGTTGATTTTGTAAATGTAGCACTTGGCGAAAATCTGGATTATACCTGGATGATCAATGGCGAAGCCTTTTCTATTGAGGAGGAACCACAGCAATTATTTGCAGAGGCAGGAACCTTCAATGTTTGTCTGGAAGTAAAGAATGAAGCGGGAAAAGACTTAATCTGCCAAACCTTAGAATTCTTCGATTCTATTCATAAAACCAGAATCATAAGTGTTTCGAATAAGTAGTCTACCGACCTTCCATTTGTTTTAAAGCCACCATGGAGGCAATGAATAGGATAAGATGGGCGATGTTCATGGCCGAAGGCAACAATATTTTTCCCAATTCCGGAACAAGAGAAGACAAGCCATAAATAATTCCCATTAATAATAAGGGATTGAAAAGCATCATCCATTTGGGATACCAAGAAACACCATCCCAAATGGCCCATACAAAAAGTACTGAAATGATCACGAGTAGGAATTGAATGGTCTGTTCCAAAATTCCAGTATGCTCCTCATAAAAAGTCAACATCGGATCAAACAAGCTTTCCATATTTCCAGCCGTCAACTTTGCTTGAATCAATAAGCCCAATTGCGCTCGCGATCCCATCCAAATTCCTGCAATAATAAAAGCAATAATTCCCAGCGATAAGACCGCCTTTCCCATGATTTTTTCCCTACCTCGTAGGGCCAAAAATAAATGCCAATAGCCATAGATATACAATGGAACAAATAGGATC
>CALLVY010000210.1 GCA_938015925.1 uncultured Saprospiraceae bacterium | reverse complement strand
GATTCCGGTTTGTACCTCATCAGCAATGAAGAGAACATTGTTCTTTTGACACAAATCATAAGCACCTTTCAAATAATGATCGTCCGGCACGAATACACCTGCTTCTCCCTGAATAGGTTCTACCATAAATCCAGCTACATGTGGATCTTGTAAAGCTTCTTCCAAAGCTGGCAAATCATTATAAGGAACCAAGACAAAACCTGGCATATATGGACCAAAACCTGTCGTACTACTAGGATCAGTAGAAGAGGAAATGGCGGCTAAGGTTCTTCCCCAGAAATTGCCCGTTACAAATATGATCTTCGCTTGATTGTGTGGAACTTTCTTCACTTCGTAAGCCCATTTTCTACAGAGTTTTACGGCAGTTTCTCCACCTTCTACTCCAGTATTCATTGGCAATACTTTGTCGTAACCAAAAAACTCCGTTACAAACTTTTCATAGGGCCCCAATACATCATTGTGAAATGCTCTGGAAGTAAGGGTGAGTATATCTGCCTGTTCTTTCAAAGCAGCGACGATCTTTGGGTGACAATGCCCTTGATTGACTGCAGAGTAAGCAGAGAGGAAATCATAATATTTTTTGCCTTCTACATCCCAAACATGTACTCCTTCGCCTTTGTTAAGGACAACTGGTAGCGGATGGTAGTTATGAGCGCCATAATGATGCTCAATGGCAATTAATTCTTCCGACTTAGTAGTTTTATTTTCAATCATCTGATAATTATTTTTTTGGTTAGGAACTGCGCTCAACTATTAAATAGGAGGCGAATTTTTAGAAAACTTAGTAAGAACAACATTTTATAGCAGTCCTTACTAGGTTTATATAAAAGGTAGTCTATAAAAACTGGTCTACCTCTTCGTACTTAAGATCAAAAGTATCTGCCACTCCTTTATATACGACATGTCCATTAATAATGTTTAGCCCTAAACGAAGATCTTTTCTTTCGCGGCAAGCTGCTTTCCAACCTTTATTGGCCAATTGAATGGCATAAGGAAGGGTAGCATTAGTCAAGGCAATCGTAGAAGTATAAGGAACTGCTCCTGGCATATTGGCGACACAATAGTGAACGATATCGTCGATCACAAAGGTTGGTTTTTGGTGAGTGGTAGGTTTGCAAGTCTCAATACAACCGCCTTGATCTACTGCGACATCCACCAATACCGTGCCTGGGCTCATTTCTTTAAGCATATCTCTGGTAATGAGGTTTGGCGCTTTTGCACCAGGAATCAAAACAGCACCAACGATCAAGTCGTGGTCTTTTATCAATTTACGGATATTGTATTCATTGGAATATCTGGTATCAACATTAGGAGGCATGATATCTGACAAATAGCGAAGCCGTTGCAGGTTAATATCAAGAATAGTTACTGTTGCTCCAAGTCCAGCGGCCATTTTAGCAGCTTGAGTACCTACGATTCCGCCACCAAGGATCAATACTTTTCCTGGAGGTACACCTGGTACACCACCTAATAAAACGCCACGTCCACGAAGTGGTTTTTCCAAATATTTGGCACCTTGTTGGATGGCCCTTCTTCCTGCTACTTCCGACATTGGGATGAGTAATGGCAAAGAGCGGTCATCAGATTCTACTGTTTCATAAGCCAAACAGACCGATTTGCTTTTGATCATTGCAGTAGTCAGTGGCTTGTGACTCGCAAAGTGAAAATAAGTAAAAACGAGTTGGTCTTTTTGGATGAGTTTATACTCTTGTTTGATGGGCTCCTTGACCTTCATGATCATCTCTGCTTTCTTATAAACATCCTCAATAGTTTTGAGCATTTTGGCGCCGGCAGTGGTATATTCCTCATCTTCAAATCCACTACCGAATCCAGCTCCGGCTTGGATAAAAACCTTATGTCCTCTTTTGGTTAATTCAAAGACACCTGCTGGTGTAAGGGCAACACGATTTTCGTTATTTTTTATTTCTGTTGGTACTCCAATAATCATGGTTTGGTTGGTTTTAGAGCGAGGCCTGAAACCCTAAATTTCAGTCCTTCAGTTAAGGTGTATTAGTATGGGGTAAATATAGCTGTACTTGTAGTTATTTTTAGAACAAAAGCCCGGATTTTTTTACAGATTAATCACTTTGTAATCTTCTGGCCTTTTTAGGATCTCGAGATACCTGTACTTGGTGGGATTAATTTTGCCTGAGAATAGGCTTATGCGAAGCAAAGAAGAAGTTGCGACTTAGGTTTGGGGGAGAAAAATTTCCTGATCTATGCCGGGGATGATCCCTTTTTCTTGCGCTTTATCAAAAAGTGCTTGGACTGCATTACGACCTTCTTCTCCTAAGTTTTCGGTGAAATGATTGACATAGAGGTCAATGTGTTGAAACATCACTTCCTCAGACATTTCCTGGGCATATTGGCTGACATAGGTTTTGGTGGCTGCTGGTTGTGCAAAAGCAAACTGGACACTTCTTCTGATAATCCGATTGACTTTCTGCTGAAGCGCTAAGGGCAGATCTCTACGGATACAGATTCCACCTAAAGGAATCGGCATGCCTGTACTCTTTTCCCAAAACTCTCCAAGGTCGATGAGTTTCAATAATCCTTTGTCTTGATAGGTGAAGCGATTTTCATGGATGATCAAACCTGCTGCGATATCTCCTTGCAATACCGCCGATTCGATATCAGAGAATAGCATTTCTTTTTTGTTCAAGGCATTGGGGTAGGCAAGGCTCAATAGAAAATTGGCAGTTGTGTTTTCTCCGGGGATACCAATTGGCCCAGCTTCAATTTGCTCGGGAGAGAGTTTCTTTTTAGCGATGAGCAAAGGGCCGCAATTATTACCTAAGGCACTCCCGGAGTCCAATAAAAGGTATTTGGGTAAAACCTTGGTGTAGGCGTGGTAACTTAATTTGGTGATGTCCAATTGTCCTTTAAGCGCCTTTTGATTGAGGGCTTCTACATCTTCCATTATAATTTCAAACTCCAAACCTTCCATGTCAACGAGGCTATGTACTAAAGCATAAAAGAGAAAGGTATCATTGGGGCAGGGAGAAAAACCAAGACTTAGTTTCATTTTTTGTAAAATTTAAAGGACAATAAGGACCTTATTCAATCTATTTTAAGCATCTTCCGGTTTTGGGAAATGCTTATTTTTCGCTTAGAAGCATTATTTGTCCCAGAAGGTGTTATTTTTGCGCAAAATACTCAATATGTTAGACATCAGAGGTTTGAAGGTTATTTATGAAGACAACCATCTTATAGCGGTAAACAAGCCGGTAGGCTGGCTGGTTCATGGAGATGTTACGGGAGATACTCCATTAGTGGATTATGTCAAACAATACATCAAAGAAAAGTATAAAAAGCCGGGGGATGTTTTCCTTGGGGTTATTCACCGTTTGGATCGACCGGTGAGTGGGGTGGTGGTTTTTGCTCGGACTACGAAGGCATTGGTCCGTATGAATAAGCTCTTACAGGATAAAAAGATTGAAAAGACTTATTATGCGATCGTCCTTACTCGGCCTGAGCCGATCAGTGGGACTTTAGAGCATTATCTTTTAAAGGATCATGAAAGGAATAGTGTAAAAGCTTATGATAAAGTTGGTCGTCGTACTTCGGATGCGAAGAAAGCGGTTCTGGAATATGAATTGGCGGGAGAATTAGATAACCTCTGTTTGCTAAAAGTCAATCCGATCACCGGAAGGCCGCATCAGATTCGAGTGCAGTTGTCCACTATGGGCTATCCGATTCGAGCGGATTGGAAATATGGCGATCGAAGCAAGCATCCAGATAATGGTATTTATTTGCATTGTAGAAGAATGGAATTTGAACACCCGGTAAAAAAAGAAATGGTGACGATTGATGCGAGTTTACCCAGAGAGCAGTATTGGAATAAATTTCGAGGATTGGTACAGGATAAGAAATAGATGGGGCGGTATGGGGGATACGGTCTGCGGTGTACAGTATTCGAAAACCGCAGACCGTACACCGTAAATCCCATACCGAAATAAATAAAAAGCTAATGAAAGAAGGACTAATCAAGGATGCTTATGAATTGATTATTAAAGAAATCCAGTTGTTTCTCAGTCTTTCCTATGTTTTTATGATTGGCGTTGGGATGGTTTTTAATCATTGTAAGTATTCTGAATTTGGAATCAATATCTTTCAGTATGCGGATATCTTTGATTTTTTGATAGCGCCTTTCGAAGATTATTGGATCATTCTTTTTACACTAACTTCTATAATAACGACTTTTGGACTTGTTGCTTTTGATCGTTTTTGGAAAAGAAAATTCCCTGAAAATTACTCGCGGCTAAACTTTGGAGTTGATAAGAAACCTTGGTTTAATACTTATCGATGGATCACTTTTACCCTTTGCTTTTTAGCCTATACCTGTATAATGGCTATTAGATATGGCCAGGATTTAAAAAATGAAATCAATGAGCAAGCCAAGGTGAAAATCAGCTTTGTTGATAATACCGAAGCAGAGGGGTTTATGATTGGAAAGACCAAAGAAGTTTTATTTGTTTTGGTAGAGGAAAAAGTCAAAATTATTCCACTGACTTCTTTGGTTAAAGAAATGGAACTCTTGCCCGTCGCCAAAATTATTAGCGACACATTACCAGAAGTATCTCAATGATCTATTCCACACTTTCTCTGATCCAATTTTCATAAGCCAAATTTGCTTCCACTTCCGTTTTCATAATACAAGGGGTTTCATAGGGATGAATATTTTCCACGATTTCACAAACGTGTCCCCATTTCTCCGGAACCGTTTTTACCAAAGCCACCCATTCTTCTTCCTTAGCTATCTCGCCTTTCCACCAATAGGCACTTTTGATGGGAAATAAATTAGCACAAGCTACGACCTTTCTTTCGATCAAATGATCGGCAATGCTTTGCGCGGCGGCTTCGTCTTTATTGGTAATATAAATTGAAATAAAACTCATATTAGATATTTTTTATATTTTTGAGGGGTGCTAAATATTTCTTCATCTATTTCTTCCATGCAGTCCAACAAAAATAAAGATTATTTTTTTCTCCTGATCCAACTTGCCACGATACTCGTGTTTTTAGGGCGTGCCTGGCAACATTGGTTTTGGGATGCGCCTTTCCGAGCATTGCTCTGGGATGAAAATTGGATGCGTGGAATCTTGGAATCGCTGACCACTTTTTCTTGGCAGGAATACATCACAAGTAATGCCGTAGATGATATGATCCAACGAGTAATTCAAGGATTCGGTTGTATTTATTTCTTGCTGGCATTGGTGGCCTGGCGGATCAAAAAAATTGGAAAAGGACTTGGACGAACGCTTTGGCTAGGCTCTTTTTTATTGGCCTTACTCGCTGCGCTTTATTGCAAAGAAAAATTCTTTAGCCTCGGACAATTTTTAGAGTACACCATACAGTTTTCGAGTCCGATATTTTTATACCTGCTCCGTTTTCAACCCGAAAAAAGAACCCAACTTTTCCTTGGCCTAAAAATAGCGATTGCCCTGACTTTTACCTGTCATGGATTGTATGCGATCAATTATTATCCTCGACCAGGAAATTTTGTACAAATGACCATTGATATTCTCGGTGTTTCTGAGTCTATTGCTTTTTCGTTTTTAAACTTAGCGGGGATACTCGATTTTGCAATGGCGATTTTGATTTTCTTTCCTGTGCGGATTGCAAAATGGGCTTTGTTGTATGCGACTTTTTGGGGATTGGCCACGGCAGTGGCGAGAGTCTGGGCTAATTTTTATTGGGATTTTCCGATGGCTTCTTTGCATCAATGGCTGCACGAAATGGTGATGCGTTTGTCGCATGGATTGATTCCTTTGGCATTGTGGTGGGAGTTGGTTTGGGCAAAAAGAAAAAGAAGCTAATAGCAATTGAAATTGTAAGAGACGAATAAAGTTATAGGACTAGACAATTGTTTTGTATCTTAGGTGTTATACAAAAATAATGCTATGCTAAAAATAATCCTTTTTCCAAATCTATTTCTTTTCTTCCTATTGTCAGGATCCAATATTTGGGCCCAGATGACTGCTGTTCCTGATCCTTTCTTTGAACAAATCCTAATTAATAAGGGCATCGATTCAGGATCGATTGATGGGCAAGTTCCTACGATTAACCTCCAAGGTATTACTGATTTTAACCTCGGTCAATCTGGGGACGTTAGCGACCTTACAGGTATTGAAAATATGAAGGATTTAATTGACCTAAGATGTAGTGGTCATAAAATTGTAGACTTGGATCTTAGTGGTAATTTGAAATTAGAAACACTAAGCTGTAGTGATAATTTGATTGAAAAATTGAATGTGACTAAGAATTTTAGAATGAAAAAAATCTGGTGTGGAGGGAATGAATTAGAGGGACTTGATGTGACACAAAATTTTGATTTAATACATTTGGATGCTCAGGGAAATAATTTAAAAAGTTTGAATGTAATTCACAATGAATTTTTGGAGAACCTGTTTTTGTCGAATAATGATCTTCAAGAACTGAATGTGTCCAATAATACAAGATTGATCAGTCTTTATTGCGGTGATAATTTTCTAGACGAACTAGATGTTTCAAACAATAAGATGTTGGAAGTCCTTTCTTGTGGAGATAATAGTTTGAGCATTTTAGATTTGTCTCAAAATAAAGAATTAAGATCGCTTTCTTGTGACGAAAATGATTTGTCCTCTTTGGATTTGTTTTTAAAGAACAAACTACGTGTTCTAAGTTGTTGTAGAAATAAAATATCCTCCCTGAACCTGTCTCATAATAAAGAGCTAGAAACCTTGTATACTTGTAGCAATCAATTGACTCAGTTGGATGTTTCTTTCTTGCCGCTATTGAGGAGCTTTGATAGTTGTGATAATGACTTGGTTTGTTTAAATGTCAAAAACGGTAAGAACATGGAATTTACTTATTTTGACATCAGAAATAATCCTTTTTTACCTTGCATTCAAGTAGATGATCCCGCTTTTTCTATAAGTAATTGGACGCTTGTCGATGCAGATGTTTCTTTTAACTTTTTTTGTGGAAACACTTGTACGGTAGGAGCAGAAGAAGTCAAAGCGGAATTGTCCGCCAAGCTTTATCCCAATCCGAGTCAGTCAGATGTACATATTGAATTTGGAGAAAATTTAGTGGCTGGAAAATGGATTTTATACAACCTAATTGGTCAACAAATTAAGACCCAAGTCTTTGAGAAAAGTAATCTCTTGCAGCTTGATTTGGAGCTTGCCAGCGGCGTTTACTTTCTGAAAATAGAAGCGAATACTGGCGAATCAAAAGCATTTAAAATCTGGAGATTATAACACCATCTGATCTTGTGGTAGTTTTTGTATCTTGTATAAATAAAATATTTTGCTGTGCTAAAGAAATCTATTTTCCATTTTCTACTTTCTTTATTTTGCCTTCCGCTGTCTGGATTGATCGCACAAACGACGGCTATCCCCGATACCCTTTTCGAACAAGCCCTGATAGACTTAGGCCTTGACTTCGGTCCGCGCGATGGAGTCGTACTTACTGCTAATATCAATACCATAAAATCACTTAAGATTCAAGGTGGTTTGGATGTAGAATCTGGTATTACGAATCTGACAGGAATTGAAGATTTTATAGAATTAACGAGTTTGAACTTTGGCAATCATAAAGTAAGTCAGGTAGACCTTTCTAAGAATATCCATTTAGAGGAATTGCAATGCGAGAGAAATAAACTTACGAATCTATCTCTTGTACAAAATACTAAATTGAAAATCCTTTCCTGCGAAAGAAATGATATCACTAGTTTAAATATTTATAATGTTTCAAGCCTTACCTTTTTACGATGTGCTTATAATGACCTGAGTACTTTGAATATTTCGACAAATCTCAACCTTGAGCAATTATTTTGTGAAAGAAATAGATTAAAGGAAATTGATATTTCTACAAATGTTAAGCTTACGAGATTAAATTGTAGTAATAATGAAATAGTGGAAATTGATGTTTCGAATAATGTCGAGCTTTTTGATTTAGATTGTTGTCATAATGAATTGAAAGAAATTGATATTTCGAATAATGAGAACCTTTCTAATTTGGATTGTAGTGCAAATGAAATAGAAGAAGTTGATGTCTCCAATAATGCCAGTTTGGAGAGTTTGAATATTCAACAGAATAAAATACAACAACTCGATGTTTCCAATAATGCTACTTTGCATTCTCTGAATTGTAGGAATAATCAACTGAGTGTTCTTGATGTTTCCCAAAATCAGGAATTAAATTTTCTTAATTGCATGGTCAATGAACTTAAGGACCTTGATGTCTCGCAAAATGAAAAATTAACTAATCTAGATTGTAGTTACAATGAAATTACAGAACTGGATCTTACGCAAAATGTGGAACTCATTCGCTTGTCTTGTTTTCATAATAAAATAGCAGAGATTAAGTTTTCAAAAAATCCTGCTCTCGAAAGATTACGTTGCTTTGATAATCAATTGACCCACTTAGATCTTTCCGGATTTTCGATGCTGAAAGA
>CALLVY010000209.1 GCA_938015925.1 uncultured Saprospiraceae bacterium | reverse complement strand
GGTAAAAATCGTATAGCAAAAACGGTCTCCATAATCCATGTAATTTCTAATCAGATCATCTTGGTCGCTGGTAAATGGATTATTGGGATCGCCAGGATTGACATCCGTACTACAGGAATTGACCGAAGCGGAACAGGGAGCGGAAGCGGTCGATTGATCTGGTGGCGTATCGCAAACCCGATCTCCATTGACCAGACAATCCGTATTGTCACAACCTCCCTGGAAAGTATGATAGAGTCCCAGATAGTGTCCCATTTCATGTACGAGAATACTGGAATTGCCCTGACTGCTTCCAAACCATCTGGCTTCCATGACGATGCCATCGACATCATTGCCATGTGCGGAAGGCAAAAAAGCATAGCCCGCGACTCCACAAGAACCGCCACTACAAATTTCATTGACCAGCCAGATATTGATGTATTGGGTCGGTTCCCATCGGATGAGGTCTTTGAGCATATTGTCGTCTCCGTTTTCCAGGATATTGGTTAAGGGAGAAACGATTCTATTGATGCCATTGGTGAGTAATTGCTGCGGATTTTGTTGGGCCAGACAAAATTGAATCTGGGTATCTTCTCCATCGCTGGGATCGTAATATCCGACATTGGCAAAAGCATCATTGAGGTCTTGCAGACCTTGAACGACTTGGGCTTGTGGGATGTTTTCCGGACCATTATTGTGAACGATGTGGATGACCACAGGAAGCGTATAGGGCACTGCTTGGCTACGGAGGTTTAGTTTTTTACTTTTCGAAACGCCTTGTGCCATTTGTTTCTCCCAATCCAGATGTTTTTGCAAGAGCTCTGGAGATTGTTGTAAAGCATTATCCCAAATGGCTTCTTGTCCACAGAAGGGAGCAAGAGGAGCGAGGCTATCGGAAGAGGAAAAATAAGATGTCGTATGATTGCTTTGTTTGAATTGATCCGGAAAAATATTTTCTACCTGTCCTATTATGGCCAATAGGAGTAAGGAGAAAGGGAGGGTTATTTTAAGATAGGTCATGTTGTTTTCAAGCATTAATGGATTTGTAAAGCTCTATTTTTAGATCAAGACTATAAATTAGTCAAGTCGTTTTAGAAAAGGCAATACCGATTCTAAGAGAGAAAGTTGGTGTATAGAACTGTTACGAGAGGAGATTAGATCGGACCTTCGAAGAAGGTGAATGTTTTGTTTTAGTGTTTTTATAATCTTTGAATAGCCGAACCATTGCAATATACAAAAAAAAGTAGCATTCTCTTTAAAAGGGATAGCGACTCTTTACGAGTACTGGTCTTGAGTGATTTAAAGACCAGTACTAGATCGAAAAGCCTTAATGTGGCTGGTGGTGTTTTTTTCTTTAATGCCTTTACAATTTCTATCGTTAGGGATATACAAGAAATAGAAATTCACAAACAATTGATAACTAATTGATTACACGGTATTGGTCAGGTTGGTTAGCATCGAAATTGCTTAAAAACTAATAAATTCATAACTTGTATCATAGTACAGATTTGAATATTCTCTTAAAAGCTAAAATATTTTGAAAATGGGTGTAAAAAAATTAAGCGAACTTCAATTGGAGTTATTGAAAATTTATTCCTTTAATCCGAGTAGTGAAGACCTGGTACAAATCAAAAAAATGCTTGCTACTTTTTTTGCAGGTAAGCTTATTGGAAATGTTGAAAAAGCAATAGAAGATAAAAATATAACTAACGAAGATTTAGAAAATTGGCTCAATGAAAAGAGTTAAACTAGTCTTAGATACGAATGTTTTTTTAGTTTCTCTTGCTCCTGATTTTAGATTACATTGGATTTTTCAATATTTAGTTGACGGAAGATTTGATCTCTGTGTGACGACAGAAATATTAAATGAATATCAAGAAATCATTTCCGTCAGATATGGAATAAAAAAAACAAATGCTACGCTAGATTTTCTTCTTCTACTTCCCAATGTACATCAAATTACTCCGCACTTCAAATGGGATTTACTCAAAGATCCTGATGATAATAAGTTTGTGGATTGTGCCATCGCAGGAAATGCAGATTTCATAATTACAAATGATAAAGATTTTAATGTTTTAAAGGATATTGATTTTCCACCAATTAGCAAATTGACCGCTCAGGAATTTGAAGATCAATTCAAAGAATCATTTGAAGTTTAAGCATTTTTAAATCCCAAATCCTCCTGATAAGCCCAATCATTAAGCTCCCCGAAAATTCATTGTTTCAATCCCTCTATTTTTCCTATCTTCACCCCTACAAATCAAGAATACACTTATGGCCGTCAGACTAAGCAAAGCAGAGAAAATAAAAATCCTAAATGCCCAAGACATCTTCGGCATCATGCAAAAAATACTCCTCCGCGAAAATAAAATCAACCAAAAGCGCGAACACCTCTGGGTCGTCGGCCTGGAAGCGAATAACCGCATCCAGTTTATCGAACTGGTAAGCATGGGCAGTCGAACCAAAACCATCGTGGAACCGATGGAGGTTTTTTCGCTGGCCTTACAAAAAAAGTCGGATAAGATCATCTTGGTCCACAATCACCCAACTGGAGAATTGACCCCTTCCGAAGGGGATTTGGACGTGACGGATCGATTGATTCAAGTGGGGCTGATCGTCGATACGCCGGTGGTGGATCATTTGATTATTTCTACGGAAGATTTTACGAGTTTTAAGGATGCTGGGGTGATGGAGGTGTTGGAGAGGAGTACGAAGTATGTGCCTAAGTATCAGTTGGAGGAGCGGTATCGGAAATTGGCGAAAGTGGAAGGAGAGAAGAAAGGGGCTTTAGAAAGGTCTAAGGAAATCGCTCGGAAAATGAAAGGGAGTGGGGTGGAGGTGGAGACTATTGCGGAGTTTACGTGGTTGACGGTTGG
>CALLVY010000208.1 GCA_938015925.1 uncultured Saprospiraceae bacterium | reverse complement strand
AAGATTTTATAAATTAGCATCTAAAATATCATCAAGATTTTCTTCCTCCACAGGATGGGGTTTTATATTTAGGTAGCCTAATTGTAAAAATAGGAAAAGCCAATAAAACACGAATATTAAAGAACTAGAAACTTGTTCGCTACTATGAATAGAAGAGTCATTGAAGAAGGTACTTCTTTCAAATTCTCGGAGCCAGGAATAAAGAGGTAAAATAAAACCTAGCATCAAGATGAATAAGAAATAAATCCTGCAGTGGTTCAAATTCTTCTCCCAAAGAATAAGATCTAGAATAAGGACGATCACCAAGATAAACAGATCCGTTTTGTCAAACAAGTTTAGGTAAATTCCTATATCCATGTTTTGTTGTTTTAAGTGTTTGGACTTTGCAGTCCTTTTCCTATCGCCACCGAAAAGCATAAACGTCTTTATTAAAATCCGCTATCGTCTGCAAGTACAAAGTACATTCGCTTGCTAATAAAAATTCCAGTGCCTGTAAAATCTCAAAATTAAATGGAAACGGCTAAGATAGGAGGTATTATTTCTTAAATGATTTTGGAGTAAAAACACTTGGAATGCAACTATTCGTTTTGCTATTCTTTGTTATTGTTTGGGTTTTTTTAATGTAAAATGTTTTAAATCAGTAATTTAGGTGTTTGGTGTGCTGGTTTTTTGTTGGGGAAATAGCAATACTGTTATTGCCGAGATTCGCTAAAATGCTTAATTTTAAAACTCAGCGCTTAACACAAAAAATATATCCATTATGATTCAACCAAAACACTACTTACTCTCTTTTCTCTTTCTCTCTGCTTTCTGCTTTTCTCCAATCGGCCTATTTGGAAACAATGCGCCCCTTGAAAACAATGATTACTGTGTCTCCACCAGTAATTTCCCTTGGGAAGATTGGATTGCCAGAGTAGACATAAGCAACCTTTTTAATGCTTCTGGAAAAAGCCCTTATTCTGATTTCACCAATAAGGAAGTCAACTTAGATTCTGGAAATAGTTACATTGTAAAACTCAGCACTGGTTACAGCTACTTTACCACCGATGAATATTGGCGCATCTGGATTGATTATAACGCGGATGGTGATTTTGATGATCCATTGGAAACGGTTTTTTCTGGCGTCTTAGCTGCTCCTGCGGATGGTACGCCTTTGGCTACGCTAAACGGAACTATAAATATCCCTGCTGGCGCTCCAGAATTTAGTACGCGGATGAGAATAGCGATGACCCGAGGTGATTTTGCCGACCCTTGTGCTGTTTTGGAATTTGGAGAAGTCGAAGACTACACCGTAAATATTACCAATTTAAATGCACAGCCTGATTTATCTTTTGTCTCCCATGAATTTTTTCCCGGAGAGAATTTATGTTTTACCAAAGCTGGTACTCCCTTTTTGGGCTTTTTTGGAACGATAGTTAATAGTGGAATAGTTGATTCGGCTCCGTTTAAAGTAAGAATAACTTGGTCAAAGGATGATGAAGTTAGTGCGGATGATGTGTTTTGGACCGAATTGGAATATCCCGGTCTTGAGTCAAGTTCTGTCACAAGTCTTAGTGTCGATGATCCAGTGCCGAGTAACTTGGAACCGGGGGTATATTATGTAATTGTACAAATTGATCCGGATAATGAAATAATAGAAAAAAGAGAAGAGAATAATTTTATTAGATCTCGGCAATACATCGAGGCACCTGATTTTTCAGTTGGCAATATCAGTGGAGCCCCCTCGAGTATCGCAGGAGGAAATGCCATCTCTGTGAATGTAGAGCTAACGAATTTACAAGCCTTTCCTTTAGACGATTGGAGTAGAGACGTGAACCTCTCTTTACGTTTGGCGACCGAGCCGATTCTAGCCTATCCAAATTATACAGAAATTGGATCGCTTGAACTTTCTGCCGATCAATTTTCCAATGCCCCTACTTACCTAAATGGAACCGTAACAGCCAATATTGATGGATTGATTCCAACAGATACGCCATCTGGAGATTACTACCTGTTTGTGCAGCTTCTTAATACTTGCGATGAAGAAAGAAGCAATGATATTTCTGCACCAATACCAATTCAAATTACTAGTCCCGATTTAGATTTTGTCTCTTATGAATTTTTCCCCGGAGAGTTTTTGTGTTATACCGACCCCGGTACTTCTTTCTCCGGCTTTAATACGACAATCGCTAATGTTGGAAATGATGATTCTGATCCCTACAAAATAAAAGTACATTGGTCAAAAGATGAATTGATTAGCGCAGATGATGTATTGTGGAAAGAATTGGAATATCCTGGCCTTGCTGCGGGTAATGCCACCTCGCTCGAAATCCTTGATCCAGTGCCAAGTACTTTGGAACCTGGTCGGTACTATATGATTATACAATTGGATTCAGACAATGAAATAACAGAAAGAAACGAAGACAATAATTTTATTCGATCCCTACAATATATCGCTGCTCCTGATTTTACAGTTGAAGCTGTCAATGGAATTCCCGCGACGCTCTCGGCAGGAGATGCCATCTCTGTTGATGTGGAGCTAAAAAATTTAAAAGCCTATCCACTCGATGAATGGGCGCAAGAGGTGACGCTGGCTTTGCGTTTGTCGACCGAGCCGATTATTACCAGCGCCGCTCCAATCATTGGGGCCGTACACACCCTTTCTGCTGATCAATTTTCCAATGCACCGACCTACTTAAATGGAACCGCCACAGCCAATATTTCTAGATTGATTCCAACCGATACTCCCGCTGGAGATTATTATTTATTTGTGCAGATTCTTTATAGCTGCGATGAAGATAGAAACAATAATAGCTCGGCGCCCATGCCGATTCAAATCTCTGTTGGAACACAAGGAAACTATTGCACTTCTACGAGTGATTACCCTTGGGAAGAATGGATCAGCGGAGTGGCTTTAGCCAATTTGGATAATACCTCTGGAAAAACTAAATACTCGGATTTTACTTCGCAAAGTGCCAATTTGAGTATTGGAGATTTTAATACCATTCGCTTGACCTCGAGTTATAGCTACTTTACCGAAGATGAATATTGGAGGGTGTGGATGGACTTAAATCAAGATGGTGATTTTGCAGATGCAGGAGAAATGCTTTTGGAACGCGTTGCTGTGGCTCCGCCAAATGGAACGCCTTCGAAGTCGATTCAAGATGGACTACAAGTACCCGCAGGTACGATGCCGGGTACCACGAGAATGCGAGTATCCATGAAAAGAGGGGCTTTTCCAGAACCTTGTGAAACCTTGCCTTTTGGTGAAGTGGAAGATTATAAAGTCCAACTCAGCGACGATGGTCCTTTACCGAATTTGACTTCTCCTTCTTATGAGTTTATTCCCGGAGGAACTTTCCTTTGTTATTCAGATTTGCAAGGTGGCTTTGCTAGTTTTGGGGTAGTTCTGGTAAGTCTTGGGGAAACTGTAGGGCCATTCAAAGTTAGAGCCACTTGGTCGAAAGACGATCAATTGAGTGCTGACGATGTGGTATGGATGGAGGTGGAATATGATGGACTGGCAGACTTTATGGCAGTAGATGTAGATTTTCCTAATACTCCAATTCCCGCTTCTTTAGAACCTGGTATCTATTATTTATTTATAGCCATAGATGCTGATGATGAAATTGCAGAGTCTAATGAGTTGGATAATATTATCAGATCCAGGCAAAGGTTAGGAGCTCCTGATTTTTTGATTGAAGAACTAACCGGCATTCCAGCGGATCTTGCTGCGGGGGAAAACTTCAATGTCGCTATGACTTTGAAAAACCTGGAGCCTTTTCCTTTAGTAGAAAATACAGGAAGCCTACCAGTCGATTTCTATCTATCAGAAGATGCGACTCTAAGTAGTTCTAGTGATGAATTGATTGGATCTTTCGATATTGATTTTGATGGATTTTCCAATCCTCCTTTTTATGAAAATGGAACAACAGCGGTCGATTTGAATCTAAATATTCCGGGTAC
>CALLVY010000207.1 GCA_938015925.1 uncultured Saprospiraceae bacterium | reverse complement strand
GAGATTTGAAGCAAGCTTGATTCTTTTTTTGAGGGCATAGCCGAGCTACGGCCGATAAAAAAGAAGCCTGCCCCTTACAAGCTAAGGGGAAAAGATTGCTTTAAAGATCATTTTGCAAGCAAGTAAGTAGTTTTTAAACAAGTTCTAAATATGCCGGGGAAACTGTATAAAGCAGGTTTCCCTCTGTTTTTATAGAAATAATGTTAAAGTCGGCTATTAACTAGCGATTTGGTATGCTGTTTTATTAGATATATGAAAGAAGGCATGGAATTAGTGCTATAATAAGGATACTTGCCCTAATTCGTTAGTGGCAGGTTCGACTTTTTCCAAGAAACACTATTACCTAAGTAGATGCGCGGATTAATCTGTACCATACTGTTTTTAATCACTACTGGAGAAAATCTCCAGGCTCAGTTTCCCGATTCATTGGGCTGGGGGACTCGCTATGCTGCAGTAGATGAGCGGAAGTTGATCGAAACCAAATGGAGATACACCTACGCGATTCACTTGGAATCGAACACCATTATCCATCAGGCAGAAGAAAATTACGATTATTACCTTCACTTCCGATACGACTATACCTACAACCAATACCTAAATGGACAGATGAGCAGGGGAGGCTGGAGCCTGAGTGGATCCGAGTTGTTTTATGCTTTCAAACATATCAATAAGTTTGAAATTGCAGGGATAGATAAGCAAACGATGGTACTCGAATTTACCCAACCTAATAGTAAAGGAACCTATCAATACCATTTTGTAAAAGTAGAAAGTAAAGATGCTCCTTTTGTCAAACCGGCAAATGAATTGCCCGATGTAATCGTGGAAACGATTAGCCCCCGCAAAGAGAATCGCCGTCTGCGAAGCCTCGCCAGACAAAAGAAAAGGAAAAATAAAAAATCAAAAAATAATTCGGAAGATCAGGTTTATATCAATATTGAGTTGATTGGAGGTGGGTATTATGGAGGAATAGATCCTGTGCTTCGCGATTATATCCACATCAAAAGCGATGGCCGTTTGGTCAAAGAATTTAAAAGTCAACAAAGAGGTTTGGTGGTGACCAAGAAAAATATTCCCAGAGAAGAATTGGAACAATTTGCCGAATACATCATTACCCAACACTTTTTTGAATTCGAAAGAATGTATGATTGTGAATCCAATTTTTGCCAGAAACGCAAACATACCAAACCCACACCGATCCCGCTTCGCCTTGCCGTAGCCTATGGCGATCGCAAAAAAGTAGTGACCGTTAGTATCTGGGGAAAAGACAAAAACAACGTTCGCTACGTCAACTATCCAGCTGCCTTTGATTATATCGTTGAAGCTATTCAGCGAATGGCACACCGACTGGATGAATCCTAAATCGACCTTCTCGTAAAAATTACCTTTCCATTTTTCTTTCGCCTCAAAGCCCCCATTCGCCTATCGAATCTCTTTCGCTAGCTTTTGATTTTGATTTGCCTAATCTATTATTTTGATTTTGTTAAGGCAATAGTTATATTGCGAATAGTTAGTACAACAACTAAATTAAATTCATCTATGACTACTGCCAAAGATCAGGCAAAAACAGAAGTTTGGGGCTATACGATTGAGCGCACCGCAAAACGTATGAAGCAGGTTTATCAGCGGATGCTAAAAGCCGAGAATACTGGGATTACCGTAGATCAGTGGGTGGTTTTACAATTGTTGGATGAGCAGGATGGATTATCCCAACTAGAGATAGCAGAAAGAACCAATAAAGATGCACCTACGATTACCAGGATCATTGATCTCTTGGACAAGAAGAAATTATGCGAACGTCAAGTAGATCCAGATGATCGAAGAAGATTTAGTATTTGTCTGACATCGGAAGGGAAATTGAAAATAAAAGAAGTCAAACCAATCGTTAGGAAATTCCGAAAAAAAGGTTGGGAGGGATTAGCAGAAAAAGACCTCAGTCAGTTAATGCGAACGCTCGATAAGATTTATCATAACCTGGAAGTGTAAGAAAGGTGTTGGAATAATACACCACTAAAGAAAGATTGTCTTGGTACCTTTTTTTTGAAAAATTAGTGAAATAAACAGTCTATGCATTATCACACCATGGGAAAGATTCCGCGAAAGCGGCATACCCAATTCAGAAAGCCATCTGGAGAATTATACAGCGAAGAATTATTCTCTACAGAAGGGTTTAGCGATTTGTACTCTTTACTTTATCGCTGCCATCCCCCAACGCAGATTGTCCAGGTTGGAGAGCCGCGTTCTGTGGCACCTAAGCTGATTCATGATAAGCAATTGAAGCACCGAAGCCTGATGGGTTTTAAGGTGGCACCAGAAGACGACTATATCGAGAGTCGCAAACCGGTGTTGGTCAATAGTGATTGCAAAATTGTATTGGCTTCGCCTCGCCAAAGCATGACCGATTACTTTTTCAAAAATGCCGATGCCGATGAAGTGATTTTTATCCACGAAGGTACCGGGACTTTGAAAACCATGTATGGCAACTTGCCTTTTTCCTATGGCGATTATTTGGTGGTGCCAAGAGGAACAGTGTATCAAATGCATTTTGATGGAACAGATAATCGCTTATTGATCGTGGAATCCACCAGTCCCATTGTAACACCCAATCGCTACCGCAATAAGTTTGGACAATTGATGGAGCATTCTCCTTTTTGTGAAAGAGATATTCGCAAGCCGGAAACTTTGGAAACCCATGATGAGAAAGGAGATTTCCTACTCTATATCAAAAAACAAGACAACCTTTATCCTTACCATTATTTGGGACATCCATTTGATGTTGTTGGTTGGGATGGCTATGTTTATCCCTATGCTTTTTCTATTCACGATTTCGAACCCATCACGGGACGTTTGCACCAACCACCTCCGGTACATCAAACTTTTGCCACTAGAGGTTTTGTGATTTGTTCTTTTGTTCCGCGTTTATTTGATTACCATCCGCTGTCTATTCCTGCACCTTATAATCATAGCAATATTGATAGTGACGAGGTTTTGTATTACGTAGATGGTGATTTTATGAGTCGCAAGAATGTAGAAAGAGGAATGATTACCCTGCACCCTGGAGGGATCCCTCACGGGCCTCACCCTGGAACGGTAGAGAAAAGTATTGGTGCAAAAGAAACGGCGGAGTTGGCGGTAATGGTAGATACTTTTAAGCCATTGCTGATGACAGAACATGCTGCGCAAATAGAAGACAAAGATTATTTCCAATCTTGGTTGAACGCTCATTAAAGGAGTTTCCTTTTGGCAAATGCCAGCTTGGAATATAGAAGAATTATCAAATAAAATTGTAACCAGATAGGCTTAATACTTTCGAAAATAAAGCCCTTAAGTCTAATAAAACCAATTCATAAAATGGATACTATTGCTAAAACATCAACAACACCAGAGGTCGATACTTTTCCATTGAAAGGAACCGACCATATTGAATTTTATGTTGGAAATGCCAAACAGGCCGCCTTCTATTATCAAAAGGCTTTTGGTTTCCAATTAGTGGCTTATCGGGGGCCGGAAACAGGTAACCCAGAAACAGCAAGTTATGTAATGCAGCAAGATAAAGTTCGCTTTGTACTGACTGCGGCTTTATCGCCAGACCATGAAGTTGCTCGTCATGTAAAAGAGCATGGAGATGGTGTGAAGGTAATGGCACTTTGGGTCGATGATGCGACCCTGGCCTTTAATACCGCAGTAGAACGCGGAGCGACGGGTTATATGGAACCTAAGACCTTAGAAGATGAAAATGGAGAAGTGAAATTATCTGCGATTCGAACTTACGGAGAAACCATCCACACCTTTGTGGAACGAAAAAATTATCGTGGTGCATTTATGCCAGGTTTTGAAGCTCGTGAAAGTTGGGGAGAGATTCCTGACGTTGGTTTGCGATATGTAGATCACTGTGTGGGGAATGTAGAGCTGGGAGGTATGAATAAGTGGGTGAAGTTTTATGAAGATGTAATGGGGTTCAAACTTTTGGTCACCTTCGATGATAAAGATATTTCTACGGAATACACGGCGCTGATGAGTAAAGTAGTTTCTAATGGAAATGGCTACGTGAAGTTTCCAATCAATGAACCTGCAAAAGGAAAAAAGAAATCGCAAATTGAGGAGTACCTGGATTTTTACAAAACGGCAGGTGTGCAACATATTGCGATAGCGACCAATGATATTGTACATACGATTACCGAATTGCGGAAAAACGGGATAGATTTTCTATATGTACCTGATAACTATTACGACACCGTATTGGAAAGGGTAGGAGGTATAGAAGAAGAGCTCGAAGATCTGAAACGTCTAAATATTTTGATTGATCGAGACGAAGAAGGTTATCTGTTACAAATCTTCACCAAACCTGTACAAGATAGGCCGACGGTATTTTTTGAAATCATTCAACGCAAAGGAGCTAAATCTTTTGGAAAAGGGAACTTTAAAGCCTTGTTTGAAGCGATAGAAAGAGAGCAGGAAAGGAGAGGAACTTTATAGAAAGTAGTTCTTAAGAATTAGAAAAAGCCGCCAAAACGTTAGTTTTAGGCGGCTTTTTTGCTTTTAGATCTTGACTTCTACATCCACATCTAGGTGTAAAGCATTAGTGTTCAGGTTAGAATTTGTGTTTGGTTGATTTGATTTGTTCATCTTGTGCAAATGTTCGTAGGAGTGAAAAAAAATAGTATCAGTAAAAAAAAACTTTTTAAGACTCTCTCTAAGTCTTTAGTTTACCATGTCACATTTACCTTAGGGATTTACTTTTTAGACGGTAGATGTTTAAAAAGTAACACATCTGAATAATAAAATTATTTAGCCATCACTTGGGCATAGGTTTTTCCAGACTTTATAGCGGTCAACCAATCATCCAGAATAAATTCCTTAGCAATATTGAAGACTCCTTCCGATGGGAGGCTTGCCGTGTTTTGCTCAAAAGCAATACCTAGTTCTTTGACTTCCTGAGGGGAAGCTTTTTGGAGATTTTGAAATAAGTCTAAAACTTCCTTGAAGAAAACAACATCTGACTTTGAGGTTTTTAGTTTTCTTCGATGAGAACTCAATAGGTTTTGAATTACAAATTGATCGGCTGTTTCATGATGACTGATCAGTTCGAGGATGTGGAAAAAGTAGGTGTAATTTCGATCCATGTGTTTCGAATTTCCAGAAAGCCTACGGAGGTAGTAATGTACTTTGTGGTAATCTTTGAGGACCAAATACGTCAAGGTGAAATAAATGAAAATCAGTGCAGTGAGATGCTCGTCATTCTGTTTGTATTTCTTAATGTGCTTGGTGATCTCTGGTTCAAATTCTTCTACAATGATTTTGTAATCTTTCTTTAAAAAATGATGTTTCGTTTCGAGATAGTGGATAAAGATGCCATTTCTTTTTAAGAAAGGATATTGTTGCAAAAGTTCTTTGATGCTCACCAATCCATTTTCTAACTCCTCAAAATAGTTGAGTCGTCGACAGCAAATCATAAAGTTGAACAGTGCTGCAAAATAAAAACCTGGGTTGTTTTTTATAAAGTAAGGATGAGCTTCGAACAGAGTTATGTTTTTCTTTTTGTATTCAAATTCTTTTTCTTGATCTCCTTCTACCAGTTTGAATAAAATGGATAGAGAACTATTTCTGTAATACTGTTCGCTGAGGGTAAGGGTTTCGGACTCGGAAACAGTCAGGTCCTCTTGTAGTATTTTTTTATAATCAGTAATGTCTTCTTCGCTGAGCAATTGAGTGAGCTCATTATTATTTTTATCGTTGAGCGAGAAATTGATTTTTTTGAGCCGATAGATGTTCTTAATGGTGTCTGTATATCCTTCCAACTCTTGCAGGATGGTATATTCTCCTGGCATCAGATCAATGTCGAAAAAAGAACTTAGGAAAATTTCGAAATAAATGATGGAGAAAATGTATTCGAGTTCTTCGTGTTTGAGGCAAAGCTCTTTGATCTTTTTGAGTCGACTCAAAGCCATAGAGTGGAGCTGCTTATCCATGAGGATTTCAACTTCTTCTAATCCCATTCGGATCTTACTTCTAATGCTCTTTTTATTGTGATAAGAAGTAAGGCTTTTTAAAAGCAAGTCCATCAATTGGACTTTATAAACTTTGAGATTTTTTGCAAGCTTGGAACTGCCAAATTGTTTTTTTACATCTTCTTCTTCGTATACTTCAAGGCTGTTGATAAAATCGAAAAGGTCTGTGGTAAGGTTTTTCTCTGAAGCATAATGTCTCTTGAAATATCTTTTTTCAGATGCAGTCATTGACTGAATGAGTTTAAAGATATTGTCAGTAGGTACTTTCATGGGTTTCGTTTTGTGGTGTCGGCAAAATATATCTTTTAGGGAAAGACGATATTCTACTGATGTTGGATTGAACTTTAGATGCCTTAATTATTAGGACTAGCATTAATAGGCTAGGCTTCCTAACGTTTTGTTAAAAGAAAATTCTACTTGTTGTTAAAAGTTCTATAAGGCTGTTCAGTAAGGTTTTCTGGGGCGGAAAACAAAAAAATTATTCTTACTTTTTTAAGAGAGAGACTTAGGGCTTAGTTAGTAACTTGTTTTCTCATAGTAAGTTTGTGGTTTGTGTTTCAAAATCACAACTACAACGGCTGTGGTTTTAATTATGTTTCTTTCCTTGGTGTTAATTATTTCCTAAGAATCCATTAAGAAAAAAAATATCTAAAAGGTAGAGGCACAAGTTTATTAGCCAAAGTCAAAGAATAACTTTGCAAAGTAGTTAAAAGGAAATTGCTTGGGTAGGGCGGAAAATGTGTTATTTCAACACTGATCTTAAAGTGAAGATAAAAAAAAATCTAAATGAAATGGTTTTTTTTAGGTACAAAGACGATTGAACACAATCTT
The DNA here is from genome assembly GCA_938015925.1 of uncultured Saprospiraceae bacterium. Lineage (GTDB taxonomy): Bacteria > Bacteroidota > Bacteroidia > Chitinophagales > Saprospiraceae > CALLVY01. The sequence goes on along the minus strand of CALLVY010000207.1, from coordinate 2,310 downwards.
AAATAACTCTTTCTCTGCAAAATTAAATAAGCAAAATACTTCTAATTCAACTTTTTATCCCAACTCCCTAATTAGACAAAAGGATTTTTTCGGAATAATTAAAGCTGATTTTTTTTACCAAAACTCACTCAAATCAAATACCAATAGACCACTGGTGCTTGCCTTGCGAAAATTAAAGGGTTTACTTTCTCGAGTCAAAGTGATTCTTTTAAAGAGGCTTTGAAGTAGCCAATACCCGCTAATAGATAAATGTATACCGAATGTGTCCCTAATTTCTAATGTTTTGTTTGCTTGTTTGATCTTTTGACAAACAAAATATACCCACGAAGGATATATACTTTATTCTTAGCATGGGATTTTTGTCTTTTGGAGATTAACTTTAGAGCGAAATTTGAATAGCCCTAGTTCTCAAAAGATGTTTTTAATGTAATACCTTTAAGTCATCCAAAGCACAAGACCTATTACCAGTTTTAATTTTAAGCTGGATTAAGAATTTCTGTTTTGTTGTTATTTTCTATAGGGCAGTCCACTCAGAGGTATCATTATAATTTATGTTACTTTTTGAGTGGACATTTTTTTTGTTGTAATAAAAAAAGACAGTTGCCAGAAATGTTTCTGACAACTGTCTTTTGGTATTGCAACAATTAATCTAAAATTACTTTAGAGGTAAATGTAGAAACCTGCAAAGAATTTTTACAAACTACTTAAGCACCTGCGTCGGCCTCGGCGGCTTCCATTGCCGCTTGTGCTTGATTAATTTTTTCTAATTCTTTGTCGATAAAGTATAAACTTTGCGGGCCATTACCAATCAATTTTATTCGATCAAGAATACCTCGCATCAAAGCTTCCTCTTCTCTTTGCTCATCAATATACCATTGTAGAAAATGCAAAGTGGTATAGTCATTTTCTTTATTACACAAGTTGACAAGTTTGTGAATAGAAGTGGTTACTTTTTGCTCATGCTTGTAGACCTGCGTTAGCAACTCTCTAACAGACTTATAAGTCAATGGCGCTTGCTTGATCGCAGGGCTGATTGCATGGCCGTCAATTTCGCTGAGGTAATGAAAAATCCGCATCATATGCGATAATTCTTCCGTAGACTGACGATGCATAAATTTACTCGTTCCTTCAAGACCTTGCTGGTCGCACCAAGAAGCCATGGATAAATATAAAAAAGATGCATAAGCTTCCAGAGCAATTTGATCGTTGAGGGCTTTCTCTATTTTTTTAGAAACCATTTGATTTTTTTTATTAGTGATTAGATTGATACTATTAAACAAGACGAGATGCATAAAGGTTTCGAATGCAGAATGCTTTATAAGGAGATTGGAAGTTTAAAAGCAAATTTTACGAATCACTGAGTGATTAGTGATCCTTATTTGATTAGGTAAACATAAAAATAATAGCAAAAGACGCAACGGCCAGAATCAACCCATACATAAAGACCGTATAGCAAATCCGCAGGTATCGGTATTTTTTAGCCAAAACGATTCCCAAATAATACAAATCCCGAGTCATAGAACTGTATAGGAAATCACTATCTTTTATCATTTCCATCATCCCCCAATGAAAATCTTCTAAGGGCATATTGTAGAAATTGCCAAAGAAGAGCAAATTGGATTTTTTGTTTTCAATATCTTCTCGAGTCAATCGACCTTCGGTTATTTTCGGACGAGTCGATAGGGTCGCAAATACAATGGCGATCAAACAAACGATCAATAAGATGGTCGTAGGAATAATCAACTTTGGCATCTCGCTCAATCGTGGAACCAAAGACGACAAGACAATGGAAATAACCACCGCATTAATACTCAACATGATATTGGCCTTGTTGTCGGCAATAGAACTAAGGTTGACATGGGTACGGTAAGTCGTTCGATACATGGTTTCTACTCCACGACCCAGATTGAGTTGTTTAAGTTCAACACTGCTGATCGCCTTCTCTTTTGCTTTTTTCTTTTTCTTGGCTTCCTCTCGGGTCTCCGAGGAGTTAGCAGCGATAAAGGGGGTACCATCGGGGTCTAGTCTTTTCTTTTGCTTCATCAACTGGCGCAAATGCTTCAACTTTCTTTTGCCATACATGGCTTTCGCAGCAGAAGTATACCAATGATGCTTATTCATAAAGGTCAACTCAAAATCGACCCAGTCCTTATCCGACATCAACATATCTTTACTCTTCGTCAATTCCTGTCGAACCCGACCACAGCGATCCCAATAGTTTTTCTTACCCAAATGATTCAAATCCGCATCGCAGATAATCTGTTCCAAAACGCTTTGCGGATTGCTCGGCAATTTGGTGGCCAAAATACA
>CALLVY010000206.1 GCA_938015925.1 uncultured Saprospiraceae bacterium | reverse complement strand
AGGTAGAGGAAAAGATATCAGTTTCTGGACAGGTAGTTCTCAAAACGCTTTTACCAATATCAATTTCGATTGGTTGGGTAAAAGAAAAATGGCTTATACCTTCTCTGGTATTGTGATCTTGATGGGAATCATTTCTTTCGCAGTAAGAGGCTTTGACCTTGGGGTTGACTTCAAAGGAGGATATTCTTATAATATCCAATTTGAAGAAGGAACCACTATTGATGCCGAAACACTTCGGAATGGATTGGGCTCCTTCTTGGGAGATAAAGCTCCTTCTGTAAAAGCAGTAAGTACCGAAAATACTTTCAATATCGTTACCGATTACCTCATCAACAGCACCGATGAATTGGCAGCAGATCAGGTACAAAAGCAACTTTTCGATGGTATCAACGGACTTGTTGGTGGCACCATGAATTTGGATAAATTTAAAAATCCTGATTATAGTGGTACCCGTATTACCAGCTCTACGAAAGTAGGACCGACGATTGCGGATGATATCAAATGGAGTTCCTTCTATGCGGCAGTATTTGCCCTATTGATGATCTTCTTGTATATCTTCATTCGATTTAACAAGTGGCAATATAGTATGGGAGCCGTTGCGGCCCTATTCCATGATGTATTCTTTGTATTGAGTGTATTCTCTATATTCCACGGTATCTTGCCTTTCTCTTTGGAGGTAGATCAGATATTTATTGGAGCCGTTTTGACCGTAATTGGTTATTCGATCAATGATACAGTAGTTGTATTTGACCGTATTCGGGAATACATGAATCGATATACGAAGCTTGAAAAACATGAAGTAATCAATAAAGCAATCAACAGTACCTTTAGTCGTACCGTGATTACCTCTTTGACGACTTTATTTGTAGTCTTGATTCTCTTCTTATTTGGAGGAACCAGTAGTAAAGGATTTGCATTTGCCCTCGTTGTTGGGGTAATTGTAGGAACGTACTCTTCTGTCTTTATCGCTACGCCGATTATGTCAGATTTGTCTGGTGATCTAAAAAGAGCAGAGACCAAGAAGAAAAGCTTTAGTAAAGCGACTAGTAAATAAACGAATCGTTTATCGGTATTAAACATTGATTTAATACCAAAGCTAAGTGCCAGGTGGTTGAAAAACTATCTGGCATTTTTTTATGCAGTGGATTGAATATCCGGGGATCGTTGGCACACTGTTTGTACTTACGAGTATGTAAGTTTTGGTTAAAAAATTGTAAGATTCGTTTCCTAAGCCTGCCGCTCAAGCAGGCTTATTTTTTTGCCCCTACTCCATCTCATTATTCCATAGAAACCGATCAAGGGAAGCTTTACAAAGGAATTAAGTTCGATACTTACTATTGCGTCTTTTATCCTTAAGCGTCCTTAGAAGCAAATGCTTTGACTCTATTTTCCATACGCCAATGCTAAAGGCTATCAGCCAAGATTCATTTCCACCTCAACTACTGCTAACTCACATCGACCATAAAGATTAGTTGAACTGAACGGATGTTTCAGAAGATCCTTTCGAAGTAATTCCCAGAAACCAGCAATTCAAAATTATATTTTTCATATACTTTAAATACACTTGCTTTTGGCATGCTGTTTGTACTTATGAGTATGTAAGTTTTGGTTAAAAAATTGTAAGATTCGTTTCTAATAAGCCTGCCGCTCAAGCAGGCTTTTTTTATGCCCCTACTTTACCTACTCAAAATTACTTTTTTCATATACTTTAAACACAATTGCTTTTGGCATACTGTTTGTACTTATGAGTATGTAAGTTTTGGTTAAAAAATTGTAAGATTCGTTTCTAATAAGCCTGCCGCTCAAGCAGGCTTTTTTTATGCCCCTATTCTATCTAGTTCCAAAACCCCAGATTATCCATTTACTTATATGCAATTAATCTAAGGCCAAGTCCGCGGTTCAATTCCCACTTATCTTCTTAAATGTCATTCATTCTACCAAAAAGTAAGCCTCTTCGAACACTTTTGGGCTGTCAGGAGATGCAACAAACTAGGCTTTTCAGGCGTTTTTATAAAAGAAGTTGCTGTAAAATAGTTAGATGATTTACCTGCCTTTGCCGGCAGATAGGTTCTCAATTCATTAAATTTCAAGCTCCATTTTACAACAACTTCAAAACATAAAGCTATCTTACCCGTTCGAAAACGCATAGTAATGAATAAAGCATACCTTCCCTTTATAGCCCTAATTTTGACCTTAATTTCTGCTTGTACCTTTGTAGAAAAAATCCGCGATGGCGATACCGCTTTTGAACGCAAGCAATACGCTGTAGCTATTCCCATGTTGAAAAAGGATTATGACAAAACTAAAAGCCGAGTAGAAAAAGGGAAAAAAGCTTACCTGATTGGAGAATGTTACCAAAACCTCGATCAATTGAGTAGCGCTATCTCCTGGTACAAGCAAGCTTATGACAATTCTTACGGGGTGGATGCTCTAAAAGGCTATGCTTATGCGCTAAAACAAAGCGAACAATACGTCGAAGCCAAAGAAGCGTTTAAAAACCTGGGTTTGGAAATCGGTAGTCCCTATGAATACCGTAGAGAAATTCAATCTTGCGACAAAGCTATCGCCTGGCAAGAAGCTCAAAAAGATGGGCAATATCTCGTCCAATCCTTAGCCTTCAACGGAAAGAATTCTGACTACTCTCCTTCGCTATATGGAGACGGCCAATTGGTCTTTACTTCCGACCGCAGCGGAACTCAAGGAGACGACGATTATGCCTGGACCAATAGAAATTTTTCCGACCTCTTTATGGCTGATCTCAATTCCAATATCGTACAACCTTTCTCCGAAAAGATCAACAGTCCTCACAATGAAGGTTCCGTAGCTTTCAATAGCACCTTTGATGTAATGGTCTTTACTCGTTGTTTCAATCAAGACAAGTATGCCGATAATTATTGTCAACTGATGATGAGTGAAAAAACAGAAGAAGAATGGAGTAATCCGAAAATCCTCGATTTTACGAAAGAAAAAATCAACTACATGCACCCTTCTCTTTCCGAGGATGGCAATTTCCTTTTCTTCAGTAGCGACAATCCTGAAGGTTGGGGAGGATATGACATCTATGTTTCGGAGAGAACACCAGATGGCTGGGGCGAACCGGAAATGCTCAGTAGAAGTATCAACACCATTGGCAATGATCGTTTTCCAACGATAGATAAAGACACTTTATACTTTTCCTCCGACCACCACCAGGGAATGGGCGGCCTCGATATTTTTAAAAGTTACCGTACTTCGTCCAATCAGTGGACCATTGCCAAAAACCTAAAAGCTCCTATTAATTCGGGCAATGATGATTTTGGTTTGGTAATCAATAGAAAATTTGCCAGCGACGGTAAAGTGCTGCAAGAAGGCTATTTTAGTTCTTCTCGAATTTCTGGTTCTGGAAGTGATGATATTTATCGTTTTGAAAAAAGAATTCCACCACCACCTCCACCGGTGGAAGTAGTAGACACTACAGAAATAACTCCACCGGAGATTGTTTACCAATTGATTTTAGAAGGTTATATACTGGAAAAGATTTACCAGCAAGCCAATAATCCCAATAGTAAAGTTTTGGGTAGAAAACCCTTAGCAGGTGCTACGGTAAATATCAATAGTGGCAAAGATTCTCAGAATATCAAAGTCGATGAGAATGGATTTTTCTCTATTGAAATGGAGACGAATAGTGATTATAATTTTCTAGCCTCCAATCCTGGATTCCTCAACAATAGCAATCGCTTTTCTACCAAAGGCATTGCCCAGGATCCCAATTCTCCGATTCAAAAATTTGAGATCGAAATTGTCTTGGATAAAATCTTTAAGGACCAGGAAATCCGTTTGGATAATATCTATTACGATTTCAGCAAAGCTGATATTCGACAAGATGCAGAGCCGACACTCAACGCACTAGCAACTACCTTACGACAAAATCCAACGATCAGAATTCAACTCAATTCTCATACCGATTGCCGAGGAAATAATAATTTCAATGAAGATCTTTCACAACGTAGAGCTCAATCAGCTGTCGATTATCTAATTAGCCTAGGCATCTCTTCGGAGCGTTTGGCAGCTAAAGGGTATGGAGAAAATTCTCCTGCAATGGATTGTTCTTGTTCTACTTGCTCAGAGGAAGAACACCAAAACAATCGTCGAACGACTTTTAAGATTGTGGAGTGATCCGCTAAATTTTAGAGCTAAATTTTAGTTCGGACGATTTGGATTAATCTTCGATTTTTCTCTGATTTTAAAATTATTCTTGTAATTTTATTAGTGACCCCGATTTAGATACTTAATAACCTGAATTACTTAAGCAGGTGGTCAAATATGTTATTACTGAGCTTATTTTTTCATTAATCGAGGCGAAGGCTCCTGACTTTAGCCATAGCTAAAGGAAGCGGTTCTTTAACCACGAGTAATGAAAAAAGGCTTGTATGGAGCCCGCCGAAATAAACCAGTAAGAATACTATAGTTTATTTTGAGCACCTGCTTAATGTAGTTTTTTTTTAACTCTTAGCTTTTTCCTCATCTGGATAAAAGCGCTTGGGCAGTTGAAAAAATAGTTCAATTCATTTTATTACAAAGTATCAAAACTCATTGACTATGAAAAGAATCTTACTCCTTTTCCTTTTATTACCCTTATTTTCTTTCGCACAAATTGACTCTTTTAATACGGTGTATTACAACTACATCGGTTTAAACCATGCAAAGTTCACCAAAAAAATAAGGCCAATTGGAAATATTAATTTGATCCAAACAAAAGACATTAGAGTCAATGCATTGGGAACCAAAAAAATCATCCCCGACTCCTATCAATATGATCAGGATGATCGACTGGTTTTGTTTAAAGACATTACTTATAATTTTTCTGCGGACCTCGTATATCTAACAGAATCATTATCCATAAGCTATGGATCAACTACGGTCAAAGAATCTGTTGTATATGGAAATCCTTTTTCACCAGGCACTTATTACAAAACAGAACTCTATGAAAAGCAGGCAATTCTGCCTTTTCTATATGCTGCATCCTTTTATAGATCCAATACCAATCAAGATTGGGAGCCAAGAACCGAAACCTATTTAGAGTTTGAAGATGATTTCAAAAAAGTTTACAAAGAATATACCGTCGGAAGTGGGTCAACAACAAAAGTTACGGAGTATATATTCGAAGGTGATAAAATGACTCGGCAAATCTATGATGATAATCAATTAGAAAACCGGGTAAGCATTCTAATGAATGCGGAATTCCAAATGCCAGAATTAATTCAAGAAGAAACTTGTGATTCGAATGGCTGCGAAACCATTAGACTTCGAACAGGCGTCTATGATAGTGGCTCCAATACGGGCTATGTTATAAAAAAAGACCTAAGCAATACTCATTCCTTTATAGACTCTACTTTTTTTAACTTCACTGAATCTAAAGGGATCGCTTATCGGGCATTCTTTATTGTGAATAATGATGACGAAATTCAACTCCTATCCGAAAGACACTACAGTTATAATGCAGACGATTTGTTGTATACCATTTCTAAAATGCCTAATCCCAATCTAGATTCATCTGACTTGGCATTTTATCATTTTTATAATACGACACTCGTCACCCAAGTTCAAAGTCCCCTATTGGAAGGAATCCAATTGACCTATTCGAACCCTGGCAGTCTAGATCAATCTGTCCAGATCAAATTGGAAGATCAGCAGAAAAAATATAAGCTTTGGCTTAGCGATGCACTAGGCAGAGTGGTTTATCAAAAGCCTATTGAAGGAGATCAATTTATTCCTTTTTCGAGCTTTAATATAAATGCAGGAAATTACTATTTAACTTTAGAAAGAGGCGGGAAAATTAAAACCTGGAGGCTTAGTTTATTCTAGCGATCTAAACAACAAACAGGGCAATTGGTATTCCATATAAATGATGGCACCAATTGCCCTGTACTTATCTTTTTTATCCAACCACGATATTAATCATTCGCTTAGGCACAACGATTACTTTGCGAACCGTTTTCCCTTCAATCCATTTCGCTACTTTTTCATTGGCCATCGCCAATTGCTCTAATTCCTCCTTGGTGGCATCCGCAGGAAAACTTTCCTTGGCTCTGGTTTTTCCATTGATACTAATTGGATATTCGTAAGCATCCTCTTGCAAATAACTTTCATCCAATACAGGATAGGTCGCTGAATGTACCGTCTTACTAGATGCGTGATTTCCCAATTGATGCCAAAGCTCTTCGGCCATGTGTGGCGCAAAAGGAGCAATCAAAATAACCAAAGGCTCCAATACTTTGCGCTTATGACATTTGGCTTTTTTCAAATCATTGGTCGCCACCATAAAACCACTGATACAGGTATTGAAAGAAAAACGCTCAATATCATCGGTTAACTTTTTAATAGCAGTATGCAAAATTTTCATTTCCGCTTTGCTA
>CALLVY010000205.1 GCA_938015925.1 uncultured Saprospiraceae bacterium | reverse complement strand
CTCTACGATCTGTGTTAAATGGATCGCAATGGTTTTGTTTTGCTCTTTTGTGGTGGCATAATTATTCAGTTGAAAAGCAATCAGGATTCCAATCAAGACGACCAGAAATTCTAATCCGTGGTTTAACCAGTCTATTTTGTTGTTCATTTTCTTTTAGTTTCTCGTTTAGTACACGGTATCTTTAGGTAAGGCTATCGCCTATTTAATTCTATTTCCCATTAGCATAAGATTCGGGAGTGATGCTATACACCAAAGCATCGGAAAGCGCTTTTCCAATTTTAAATCCATTTTTAACTAGTTCAAGAGATTCATAAGGTAGCTTTTCAGCCACGCTTCTACTGGCTTTATTTTCAATGGAGGGTATGATCTTGATTTTCCGAACTTTCAATTGATTAAAACCATAATCAATCAGAAAATGACAGGCAAAGGTGGCTAGCCCTTTTTTGGTCTCGCTCGTTCTTATCCAATACCCTATGCAGGCTTCGCTATTGTCCCAATCGATTTGTTCTAAGCAACAGCCACCAAGGGTTTTATTCGTTTCGGATTCCAAGATAACAAATTCACAGCCTTTTTTGGATTGCCAAATGTCAGGTACGATTTCATTTATCCATTTTTTTGTATCCTCCAAGGAATAGTTTTCTCGACACCACGGCAACCACTTGGCCAGTTCCGTTTTGGATTCCATTACTGCCTCATAAAAACCCAAAAGGTCCTCTTCTTGGTAGGGTCTTATGTTTATTTTTTCCATTTTTTCAATGATCTTCTTTTCAACTTTGTGGGTCCAATATTTCTTTATTCCTTTCCTTGAGATCTTTCCAATTCATATTGGTGGTAGGATGATTAAAGTTTTTATACGCAACTGCCATTTGCCTTGCCGCTTCGCCCAAATTCATTCCTCCGGTAGCAGTCCCCAAACCTGGACAAAGTACTTTTTTAATTTTAAGCTTATTGACTTTATTAAAATTCGTGACCGCTCTCAGCATTGCAAAAAAAGCATTATAAACATTATCCGTCTTTGATATATCGAGCGGCACTCTCATGGTTGGTGTATGCGCTAAAAATGGACGAACTTCGTCTTCCGTAGGTACAATTATAGAGGTTCCTACAGGTTGTTCTCCGTAGAATTCACTTTGTATCCTTTTCTGTACCGCATATTGCAATTGCATTCCAAAGTAATTCCGGATGGCCAAATCTACGCCTCCATCCATCAGACCAAAGGAATTGGCCGGACTTACCAGGCAGTCATATTCTTTTATGTTTTGGAAATATCCATGAAAGATTTTAACCTCCGGAAAGTTGGAAAAATGTTTTTCCCATTGCTCACAAAGGTCTTTTTGTGGATCGACTAAGGTCACTTCAAATTTTTTGGGCGATTCCCTCATTGTTTTTTATTTTAGAATTTCGACAAATTCGAAATCATTTATCCTGCTAAAATTAAGCTTAAGGTAAATACAGCAATTGATAACACAAAGTTCCAAATTAGGCGCTCCACATTTATTTATACGTTTAAAAAGAAGAACACTATTACTGGATCGACTAAAACCTCAATTCGATTGATTTACAAACAAAAGATTCCAACTTTGCCATTGCAGCTCAAGCAATTATTCCAGCACCTGCAAAATAGCAAGAAGAGCGGAAAGAATAACTAACCAATGGATAATAATTGGAATAACTAATTTCCGTTTGCACAAGATATAGATGGCTCCTAAGACTAAGCCGGATATAAAAAACCACCAAAATTGATCTAGGGACTTTAGCCCATGTTGGAAAACAAAAGGAATCGCCGCCAATACTACCGCGATCCATTTATTCACTTTATGGCTTTCCAGGGAAGTGATCGCAAAGCCTCGATAGATCAATTCTTCAGACATCCCTGCGACCAATCCGGTGAAGATAAACAGGATTCGCTGAGCACTTGTCTTTGGAGTAATATTAGAAAAATCTGATAGGGAATTCAGTTTTTCTGCATCAATATTGGCAGAGGCCAATGCCCATTCCACAAAGCCAAAGAGCAGAAAAGCAAAGGTCAGATAAGCGGTGACTAAGTAAAGTGTTTTTTTCGCATTCCAGGAATAACCAATATCCCTTGGGCTCCAATTGTAAAGGTTTAAAATTTTTAAAATCAGGAAAATTTGAATAAGGTACCAAAGGCAAATCAGCGACCAAAACACCATAAAGAAATCTAAGCCTAAATTGTAAAAGAAGGTTCTTTCCAAAAGCATTAGGGAAAGTAAGTAGGAAATCAATGGGAAGCCTCCAAGTACTCCAAGGATACTCCAAACCGGAATGTTAACTTTATTTGACATACGTTTTTTGCCAAAATTAAGGAACTCCTCTGCTAAAGCACTTACCATATGGTAATTGCAAAGTCGTTGTGCCTATTCTATTTTCTGCTTGCGAATTCTACTTAGGCTCTGCGGTGTAATTCCGAGATAGGAAGCCAAATACTTTAAAGGAATTCTTTCGATTTGGCTATTTCTTTTTACCAGTTCGATATACCTTTGCTTGGCGGTTTTGGTCAAAAGATCAATTTGTTGTTGCTCCTTTTCCATATAGGCAGACTCCAAGGCTAATCTAGACACTTGTTCGCCGTAGTTTCCTTTCTCAAAGATTCGTTGGAATTTTTGATGTTGGATTCGAAATATTTTACTGTCTTCAAACAACCGCACTTCTATGGGGGAAGGTTTTTGCAACATAAAGGAAACATAATCAGATAGCGGCTCATTTTGCAAACTCAAATCGGTACAAACAAAATTGTTTTCTTTCCAGAGAAGGTTTCCTCCACTCCCCTCTAATATCAGGTTAAAATATTTTTCAGTAGAATGAGCTGACTTTAGAATGGTTTCTTTTGCAAAGGATTTTTCTGTTCCTAAATTTGAAAAATTTTCCCACACCTTTACGTCTAAAACCACAATGGAATCAAAATGTTTTTTTAAAGACTTTGCGATCATTCTGATTGAATTTAGGATTTAAATTCCAAGAATAGTTTATATTAAACGGTGCTTCTTTTCTGAGGTATCGCTTCCATTTTCATCTTTAAAAGCCATTCCTTAAAATCATTTTTCTCCGTTCCTATTTTATCGAGCTCTACCCAATGATTATCAGTTGGAGCAAAACCATTTACTCTTAGCCATTTTTTAACCTCGGCATGAGCATGGTTTCTTTTTTCATTTTTGCTAATTGGTGATTACTCCAAAGCAAGAATTTCTTTCCTTTAAGTCGAGGTATCTACCTCATCCCATTCCCCTACCCCCATAAATCGTCTTAACCAATTGAGTACAATATGTCTTTCAAAACTGGTAAATCGATTGATCTGTGTTTCGTCTTCTTTTCCGCTAAAGCTTAGGTCTCTAAAGTAAGTGGTTGCTAATTCATTCAATAAATTCTCCTCATAGATTTCTGCCAAATCTCTAAATTCCAATTGCGATAAAAAGGATTCCAAGGATGCTCCTATTTCAGGAACATTATTTTGAAACTCCTCAAATACCTCCTCATTTTCCTCGTCATCTAAGCGAGGTAAAGCTTTGACTTTTTTTAGACACCAAGCCAAAGTTAAGGCTCCTTCAATATGCCAGGACATATCCAACAATAAGTCTTCTGCAGGAGTTAAGGTTTCGAAGAAATCTTTTTCCTTCGGAGAAACTTTATCCCAAACCTTTTCCGTTTTTAACCACTCTATGATTAGCGGTCTGTCTGGCAAATTAGCAGCCGAATAAGTAAGAGCGTATAAAATCATCATTCGACACGCAGCCTCATAAGGGCTTTGAAAATTTTCTTTTCCATGGTCTAAATAAGGCAAATGACTCACTCTATGGTTCTTTATCCCATAATCAATCAAGCTCGATTCTAAACTTTTCTTTTTTGCTCTTAAAACAGGATCTCCAGATTTTTCTATTTCCGCTATATCTTCTTTGCTCTTGTACCAATCTTCATGTAGCGTAGATTGTCCACAACCTGGACAACGGGTCGTATCCCATTGAGTCTTGCATTTTGGACATTTTCCTTTGGTGTCAAAAGTATTCCATAAATGCCCACAACTACAGGCCCAATGTTT
>CALLVY010000204.1 GCA_938015925.1 uncultured Saprospiraceae bacterium | reverse complement strand
GACAAAGAGAATTATATCTTACAACGAAAAGTCAATTATGCTCCCTTGGTACAAACACCAAGTGGACCTGCCAAATGCGAAGTCAGAATGCTAATGCTTTGGGATAAAGGAGCTGCCCGACCAAGAATCGTCAATAATTTGGCACGTCTCAGTAAAGGCGAAATGGTAGGCGTGCGATACAATAAAGATAAAGATTGGGTAGGAGGAAGCGTTGGTTTTTTTCAAAGCTGATAAACGATTCTTTTTAATTTTCCACAGAACTATTTTCTTAGAATTTTGAAATCCGGGTAATGCTTCAATTCCCCGGATTTCAATTCTACTCGATCTACTTTTGCCATAGGCGGCCCCTGCTTGCACCAGCTGACCAATTCTTCCAATACTTTTTCCTCTCCTTCCACTTCTGCATAAACACTCCCGTCCGCTTGATTGCATACGATACCACACAAGCCTAAGTCCATCGCTTTTTGCTGCGTAGAGCTCCGGTACCAAACGCCCTGTACCTTTCCATAGATGTAAAGCTGAATGTGTTTTTTCATTTCGAATTTATTTTTTTGAGCAACCTTTTTTTCAAAGCCTTGTCTCTTAGGTCAACTCTTTTCTTAAAATAATAAAAAAACCAAGACCTATGAAAAAAATAAGCTTATTCCTCTTTTGCGCTGTGGCTTTTATTTATACTTCGATGGCCCACGGTATTGATAGCCCTTTTGATGAACTTCGAGTGAATGGAAAAATTCGGGTAACACTAGAGCCGGGTGATGAAAATGCGGTAGAAATTTCTGAGGAGGAGGATAAAGTTTTGGTGGAGGTGAAAGGAGGCGTTTTGGTCGTTAAACGCCGGGAAATGTGGAAGTATGGTTCTTATAAAAAATACATTGATGTCCTTGTGGTCTATAAAGACAAGCTGAGAAGAATCAGTGCGGATGCAGGAGCAGAGATTAAGAGTAAGCAGAAAGTGGTTTCAGCAGATGCTTTGCGTTTATCTTTTGGTTCGGGCGCTACGGGAGATTTGGAATTGGAGTTGGAAGATCTTGAGGTGAGCTGTGGCGAAGGAGCAGAATTGGAATTGCGTGGTTTTGTAGAAGAGCTGACTGCTCGAGGGAGTACAGGTGGCTTGCTTGATGCTTTTGATTTGCAAGCCAAACGGGTTTATGCCAGGGCTAATACCGGAGGACAGTTGGAGGTAAATGTTCTGGAGGTTTTGGAGGCGAATGCCCATACTGGTGGTCGGATTGATTATCGCGGAGATCCAGAGAAAACAACTATTTCCAATGAGTTGGGAGGGAAAGTGTGTCATGGAAAAAATGGATAAAAAATAATGGGAAACTAGAAAACAGACGGAGTGTTTGTTCCAGGGGATGGAGACTCCGTCTGTTTTAAAAGCGAATGACTTAAATCATTTTTTTTGCATCGGGAGCAGCAACGCTAGCATGGAAATCTCTTCCAATCCGACGAGCATAATCGACCAAGAGTTCTAAGACGCGTTCGCGTTTTTTCGATTTTACAATCATTCCAATGTGATAATCCTTTTCTAGTTTCCAACAGATCTCCGCATCTTCAAAAGAAGAGTCATCCGGGTGTTGAAATCGACTTAGAGAAACCACAATCCCCGCATAGTCTTTTCGGACTCTAGGTAGTTTATAGGCTTTACCCTTGGCCATCGCCGTCTCAATTCTTGCCCATTCTCCCCAGAGATTTATTCCAGAAGACATCTCCACCATTTCTGCCAAATGAGCACCACCCACTCGGGAAGAAGTTTCTAAGAAATAGAACTTTCCGTCATCGTCACAACGGATAAACTCCGTATGCGAGGCGCTAAATTGCATGCCAAAAGCTTTCATCACTTTTGCGTTGAGTCTTTGAAGTGCCTTGTCCTCTTTGGAACCAAATTCGATAGTAGTTGAACGAAAAATTCCTCCTCCATGCGCTACTTCCATTGGCGTATTGAGGTACTGAGATGCTCGGGCAAATTGGACTTTGCCATCTACCGTCAATGCATCGACATGATACACCGCTCCGGGTTTGAATTGCTCAACCAGATAATTGTGGCGATTTTCTCCCAGGCTATGAATGACCTCCCAGAGCTCTTCGGCCGAATCTACTTTTTTGATCCCGGTAGCAGAAGCTTCTGCGCGAGGTTTGATCATCCATGGAGGGCTTACCCGTTTGATATAGTCATTGACTTCGTCATCATTGAAAAGCGGACTAAATGCAGGAACAGGAATACCTTCTGTTGCTGCTTTTACCCGCATGGCCAATTTGTCACGAAAATACCTAACCGTCGTTTGTCCCATTCCTGGAATACGAAAATGCTCTCTCACATGCGCCGCCTTCTCTACATCAAAATCATCTAAAGCGACCACTCGGTCAATTTTGTTAGACTGCATCAAATAAGCGAGTCCACCAATAAGGTCCTTCATGTTCCATTGTTGGTCTTTATCTTCATGGAGATAAAAGGTATCGTCGATGGAGTCCCAGGGCCAGGGTTCATTTTTTAAATTCTCGGAGGTGATGAGAAAAACTTTATTCCCTTCCTTTTTGCAATAGCGAAGAAAATCTTCTCCTTTGAAATAACTGGAGATACAAAGAAAAGTTAATGGACGTTTACTCATGGTAAAATGGTTTTTTGAAATTTTTATCCGAGTATTGTTTGAACACAAGTTTAAATATCGGTTGCTCCAATTCGAGATCCACTCTCGATGATAACCCCTTTCTTAACGACGATGATGCCATCGACAATCCGGTAAAGTTCCGTTTCCGAATCTTCCAGATCTTCATGTCCTCGAATGATGACATTATCACCAATTCGGCAGTTTTTATCTAGTATCGCTCTTTCGATATGCGAATTTTTTCCAACGCCCATTGGAATGATATCTTTCTGCGTAAAATCTTCGAGCGTCTCAAAATAATCATTTCCAAAGACGATTGCATTAGATACTTTTGAGCCTTCTCCAAGTCGGGCTCTGATGCCGATGACGGAGCGTTCGATAGACGAGGCATGAATGATACATCCTTCGGCCATTACCGCACTTTGCATGTGCGTACCAAAGATTTTGGAAGGGCCAAGCATACGTGGCCGAGTGTAGATGATGCGTTGGTTATCGAAAAGATTAAAATCTGGAATGTTATCCGTCAGGGCAATATTGGCATCAAAGAAAGAACGAATACTTCCAATGTCTTCCCAATAACCATCGTACTGATAGCTGGCTACCGAAAGTCCACCATTGATTGCAGAAGGGATGATTTCCTTTCCAAAGTCCATCGCCTCTTCACTCTCTGAGAAAAGTTTTTTGATGATGTCTTTGCTGAAAATATAAATTCCCATGGACGCCATATAGTGTTTGCCTTTCGCTTGGTCTGCTTCCGAAACATCAGATTTCCAATCGGGTAAGAGCTCCGTCGCAGGTTTTTCGATAAAGGTTTTGATGTAGCCTTCTTTGTTTACTTTCATGATCCCAAATCCAGGAGCATCTCTGGCCGTTACCGGAAGAGTGGCAATCGTTACATCTGCTTTTTGGTCGATGTGGTGTTTGGCAAAGGCTTCCAAATCCATCTGATAGAGTTGGTCTCCAGATAAGATTAGAATAAGATCATAATCATGATTGTAAAGGTGACGCATACATTGGCGGACTGCATCTGCTGTTCCCTGATACCAATTACTTCCGGATGGTGTTTGCTCTGCTGCCAGGATATCTACAAAACCATGACTGAATGCATCAAAGTTGTAAGTGTTTTTGATGTGTTGGTTGAGGGAAGCGGAATTGAATTGCGTCAATACAAACATCCGTTTTACCCCAGAGTTGAGACAATTGGAGATAGGGATATCAATAAGTCGGTATTTACCAGCAATCGGTACGGCAGGTTTTGATCTTTCTTCTGTCAAAGGTTTTAGGCGAGAGCCAACACCGCCTCCTAAAATCATACAAACCATTTTAATGACCATAGTTATTTTGTTTAATCTATTGAGTAAGAGTTACCCAAAGAAGTGATTTCTTAATTAGGATTTATTATTTCATTCCGAGCTCTTGATACAGCTCGATATATTTACCTGCGGAACGTTCCCAGGAAAAATCTACATTCATAATTCTTTCGCGAAGAGGCACAAAGTAGTCTTGACTATTGTAAACTTCCATTGCTCGGTGTAGGGCATGGAATCCATCTTCTACCGTAAGGTGATGGAATGTTAGTCCGCGACCTCCTTCATCTCCAATGTCGATGACCGTATCTTTTAGGCCTCCGATTTTTCTGGCCACAGGTACAGTGCCATAGCGCATCGAATACATTTGGTTTAGGCCACAAGGTTCTACTTTGGAAGGCATAAGCAAAAAGTCAGATCCGGCATAAAGCGTGTGCGCCATTCCTTCATTGTATTCCAAGGCGGCATCAAACAAACCTTTAAATTGATAGCGCATTTCTTCAAAGCGATGGTGGAGAGATTTTTCTCCAGTTCCAAGTATAATAAAATTGGCGCGATAGCCAGTCGATAAAAAACTACTAATCAAATCAGGGAGCAGATCTGCTCCTTTTTCTTTTACCAATCTACCAATAAAAGTGAATAGGGGCAAATTCGGATCAATATTAAATCGCTCCTGAAGGACCGCTCGATTACCTGCTTTGAAGGCTCTAATGTCTTTGTCTAATTTTGTGGGTAAATATTTATCGCTTTTAGGGTCCCAGACTTTATTGTCGATGCCATTGATGATGCCTACCGATTTGTGGGCTTCATTACCAAGTAACCATTGGAGGCTGGAATCGCTCTGCAATTCTTCTAGGTAGCTTTGAGAAACAGTCGTTAATTTCCAACAGCATTTGATAGCACTGGCCAATGGATTGATGGTGTTTGCCCAATCGAGTAAACCTCTAGCTGCTCCATCAAAGTAAGGAAGAAGATGTAATTTTTGCCAACTAAAAGCACCAGGGTATTCTCCATTGTGGATGGTGAAAACCGTAGGGACATTGATCAATGCGCGATACTCTGGGCAATGTTTGATCATAAAAGGAATCAAACCCGTATGGTGATCATGGCAATGAAGAATCGAAGGAGGAACGGGAAAAGATAGCAACCATTGTAAGACGGCCTGTTGGAAAGTCAGGTAGCGTTCTATTTCATCGCCATATCCATAACCTCCAGGAGCGGAATAAACGCCAGGGCGATCAAATTTTCCCGGAATTTCTACAACGTAAAGAGGATAACCCAAATCATCGCCAAGGTATTTTTGGATTTCATAATGAACGAGTTCGTGATGAAGTCTTACCGAACCTTTCCATACTTCCTGGAATTGTTGCTGCACCATCCATTTCGTATGATACTTAGGAATGATGACCGAACTGTCGTGACCTGCTTGGCAAAGATATTTAGGCAGCGCTCCGACTACATCACCAAGCCCACCGGCTTTGGCTGCAGGGTAGCATTCAGCGCTGATATGGAGAATTTTCATGTATGGGGAAGTTGCTTTCCGTTTTGTGAAATACTGTTGAATAAACGCTAAACAAGGTCGAAATGAAAAAGAACCTTGTTTAGCGCCTATGAAGCGAAAATAATTATTATTTGACCATTACTAAACTTTGGTCGCGCTTATTTTTTGATTTATTGACTCAAAAATGGATTTTTCTTAAATTCCTATAAGTCTGAGGTGTTTGGCCTAACAATGAACTAAAGATCGCTTTACAATAAATGGATAGGGAGGAGTACCGGTGAGTTTTATCCTAGCGTTTCCAAAAAGGTGATCAGCAGCCGGATTCCATAAGCCGTTGCGCTTTTTTCTTTGGAAAGTCCTGAGTTGCCAAATGCAACACCAGCGATATCGAGGTGTGCCCAGGCAGGATGCTCGCTGGTAAAAGCTTCTAAAAATTTACCCGCAGTAATTGCTCCTGCAAGTGGTTTGCCACTAAAATTTTTGATGTCAGCCACATCTGATTCCATATCTGAAAAATATTCATCCCACAGAGGAAGTGGCCAGAGCCGCTCTCCTGATTCTTGCCCCGCTTTGCGAAGTTGATCAGAAAGCTTTTCATTCTTAGTCATCAATGCTCCTGCCTGATAACCCAAAGTGCGGACAGAACTTCCGGTTAAAGTGGCGAGGTCGATCATTATTTCTGGTTGGAAATTCTTGATCATATAGGCCAGCGCATCGGCTAAGATTAAACGGCCTTCTGCATCCGTATCAATGATTTCAATCGTCTTGCCGCTATAGGAATTGATGACATCTCCAGGCTTGACCGAAAGGGCATCGACACAATTGTCGGTGCTAGGTACAATCCCAATCAGGTGAACAGGCAATTGGAGCTTAGCACAAACTTCCATTGCACCCAACACAGCCGCAGCTCCACCCATGTCGCTTTTCATATAGTGCATATTGGTCGCCCCTTTGATCGATAAGCCACCCGTATCAAAAGTAACTCCTTTTCCTAGCAATCCGACTTTAGCTAATTTTTTGCGCCCACTAGATTTGGGCTTGTATTCCATGATGATAAAAGCTGGTGGATATTCGCTCCCTCGATTGACTGCAAGCAAGGCACCGAGTTGGTGTTTTTGACATTGGCTTTTATTGAAAACCTGTACTTTATAACCATGTGTTTTTCCAGATTTTTTGGCCCAGGCAGCAAGGGTTGCTGGTTTGGCTTTATTGCCTGGAGCATTCATCAAATCGAGCATTTGCGATTGCGTCTTGGCAATGGATTCTGATCTGTGAATAGCAGCGCTAATCGTTTTTTTATCTTCTGCATGATGTAAAAAAGTCAAACTGGCCTTAGGCGCAGCAAAACCTTCTTTGTTGCTTTTCTTCGTTTTATACAAACCGATATCATAGCGACCAATAACCGCTCCTTGTACGATTCCTTCCACGATAGGAGATAAGTCAGCGACCTCTAGTGATTGTAGACCGATGCTTAGTTTAGTCGCTAGTTTGGTTTTGTTGGCAAAAAACCAAGACTGGAAAGTTGATTTGATTTTTGAGAAACGGACTTCCTTTCCGAGGCCGATAAGGTGGATCTGATTTCCTTGATTCGAATAAATCATTTGCGCTTGTCCAAGCGTTCCTTGAAAATCTTTTGCAAGGTTTTTGCTGACGAAGTCGTAGCGGTCGCCCATTGCTTTTAATTGTTTCTCTAGATTTTTATCCTGAAAAAAAGGAAGAATAAGGCAAGGTATATTTTTAGTGGCTTTGGCTTGTAATTTAAAATTCATGTGTGTTTTTTTGGCAATTGCTTTGGTGGAAAGTGTGATGGGGAAATTAAGAATTAAAAAATAACCATTCTACTGCTTTGGGAAATTCTAATCCCCAGTTGTGTTCATTGTGTTCCCCTCCTGGTTTGATGGAGAGTATTAGTTCTGCGGAAACATCAGCGCTGTGATTTCCTTTTAGCGTATCTCTAAGTTCATTCATTCGTGCAACTAGTTTTTCGCTTTCCTTGTCTCCGGCGTAGAGATAAATGCGTCGGTCATAATCAGAGTAAAGATCGGCCGCATCAAAAGGCAGCGTAGGTGCTACCCATAAAGAAGGAGAAAAAATCATCCATTTGCTATAAACCTCTGGATACATCATGCCCGCATAAAGACTAATTAAGCCCCCCATGGAACTTCCTCCAATTCCTGTATTTTTGGCTTCCGGTAGCGTACGGAATTTTTTGTCGATATAAGGTTTTAAGGTATCGGCTAAAAAGCGAACATATTTCTTCCCAGTGCCTTTTCCCAATTTTGTTCTTTGGGAAGGCGTGAACTCTTCGATTCGTTCTTCTTCTGCATGGTCTATCGCGACTACGATAATATCTCCCATGCCTTTTTCTGCAAGTACGGCCAATTTTTTAGTGACGCCCCAGCTTCCGAATCGCGCGTGCTTGTCAAAAAGGTTTTGGCCATCTTGTAAATACAAAACAGGATAGTGCTTATTTGATTTGTGATAATCATGTGGCAATAATGCGGCAATTCGTCTGGTCTTGATGAGTTGTGGAATTTCAAAATTTTCAGACAGCACATGTGGAATAGGAAGAAAGGAGACCGGGTAAGACTTTCCACGATATCTCCAGCGTGGAACGGTATCCTGAATCAAACCATTGGTTTGGTGCAAAACGCGATTGGAAGCTTTGTTGCCATATTGATCGAGTTCTTCATTTTCCCAGTTTCCTCGAACATATTTGTACTCCAAAGGATTCGGTAAAACCATATCCTTTGGAAATTCAAAGGTATAAAGGCCTTCCTTCTTTTTGCTTAGTTGGAAGACTGCTTGTTCTGATTTCCAGTTATTGAAATTACCTGCGACGTAAATCGGACGTTTATCCCTTAAATTGGTCGACAGTTCTAGTCGAAGTTGCGTCATTTCTTTTCCTATTGATCCTTTCATAATTTTATCCTCCAAGCACTTAAGTAATTCAAGGAACTACTTACTGGTCCTAAAAACTAGTTTAGCTTTTGGCAAAAATAACTGATTTTTACCACATGAAGGATTTATAATTGCCTTCATTATAGCAGAAATAGGCTATTATTTTTAATATTTACAAAAGTTAGGCTAAACCAGTACCGTATACCAGACTCAGGTTTAAATTTTAGTTGATTTCCAAGGAAAGGTATTTATTCCCGCTCTGAAGACATTTTTTAGGTTTGGCACTCTCTTGCTGATTTTGAAGCCCTTGCTTTTGTTCTAAATCTTTAATCTATTGCGACCCATAATATCCACAGTAAAAATGCTGCTTTTTGGAGGAAAAGAGGTGGAGGAAACTTCTTTTTTTCCGCCTTTGCTTGCTGTGGTTTATATTCCTCTGTATTCCTTTTGCTTCCTTTTCTCAAGAATATTATTTCAATAATTTTTCTGGTAAAGATGGCCTGGCACAGTCTCAGGTTTATTCGCTCTTGGAAGATGATAGAGGTTATATCTGGATGGGAACCTGGGGTGGTGGTTTGAGTCAGTTTGATGGACAAATTTTTACCAACCATACCCAAAAAGAAGGTTTGCTGAGCAATTATATCTATAGCTTGGAAAAAGATGAACAACAAAACATTTGGATTGGTACGGATAAAGGGCTCTGTAAATTTGACGGCCGTACCTATGAATTTTTTCTAGACAAAGGACGAACGCAAGTTTATAGCATAGAAGCAGGAAGCAATGGTCGATTGTGGATCGGTACCCATCGAGGACTTTATCTTTTTAAAGATGGAACAATAGCGCTATATCCATTCAAAGACAAGGACGCTCAAGGGATAGAGGTTCGAACTTGTTTTGAAGACAGTCATGGGTTTTTGTGGATAGGAAGTTCAAAAGGAATATTTGTCTTGAGTCCAGGAGGGAATGTTCGGCATTTCGAAGAGACCAATGGTTGGAATGGATATACCCCGTTTGAGATATTAGAAGATGCAGGAGGAACGATTTGGATTGGTACCGAAGGTGGTGGAATTCAATGGTCAGACGGAAGCCGAGTGTGGACGACTTATACTAAAAACAATGGCCTGTCCAATAACCGGGTTGTACACCTGCACCGAACCAGCACGGGCGAAATATGGGCCGGTACGACAGAAGCCGGAATAAATATCTGGAATCCAGTGGACAGTAGCTTTACTTATTTGCAAGAAAAAGATGGATTGGAAAGTAACGATGTCCGCAGTATTATAGAAGATAGCTGGGGCAATCATTGGGTCGGTACTTCCGGAGGAGGAGTGAGTAAATATTCGGGACAACAATTTGTACTATACGATGAAGCCAATGGGCTGGTGGATAAAGAAATTTACGGTATTTGCGAAGACACTTTAGGTCAGCTCTGGCTATCGACCTCGCGCGGGATCTCTCGATTCGATGGAAGAAATTTTCAACACTACGGCACCGAAGCCAATTGGCTCTCTTCTAAATCCAGAACCATTCTAAATGATAAAAAAGGCCAACTCTGGGCTGGCTTCGACAATAAAGGAATTGGACTTTATACTGCGGATACCTTTCGCCTATTTACACAAGAAGATGGAATCGGCAGAGGATTGGTTCGAGATATTGCAGAGGATTCTTTAGGTCGGATTTGGGTCGCCAGTAGCATCGGTGGAATCACTAGTGTAATACCCAATCCAATGGATACCTTAGGGACGGGTTTTGTTTTTCGCCAGTATAATCGGAACACTAATTTTCCTGCCAATTATATTTACTCCTTGCTTTATGATCGCGAAGGGCGGATGTGGTTTGCTACGCGTTACTTGGGTTTAGGATATTTTGACGAAGAAGGCGAGCCCATTCTTTTTGATCAAAGACATGGTTTGCCAGATGGTGAAGTGCGTACGCTAACAATGGATAGTTTAGGGAATTGTTGGGCAGGAACCGCAAGAGGTGGTGTTTTTCGATTTGCTTTGCAGAAAGATACTTTACAAGTTTGGCGCTTGGGAAGTGAAGACAACCTGAGCTCCAATAATGTTTATCAGTTGGCTTTTGATACGAAAAATCATTTGTGGATTGGCCACGAAAAAGGAGTTGACCGAGTACAGTTAAATGAAGCATTAGCTATTGCGGAAGTAAAATCATTTGGTTACGCGGAAGGATTCAAAGGTGGAGAGACATGCAATAGCGCCGTCATTTGTGATCGCAAAGGCGATATGTGGTTTGGGACGATGAATGGCTTGACGCACTATCGAACGGGAAGTGGTAGAAAAAATACCGTTGCTCCGAAAGTACACTTGCAGGAAATACGCTTGTTTTATAAAGCCCTTTCAAAAACCAAATATGCCGATTGGGCAGAGCCTTGGGGCGGATTGCTTGATGGATTGCTTTTGCCTCATCGACAAAATAGTCTGGGCTTTTTCTTTAAAGGCATCAATCAATCCAATCCTGGAAAAGTGACGTACGAGTGGTGGTTGGAAGGTTATGAAGAAGAATGGTCGCCGCGGTCGGAAAACAACTCAGTCAATTATTCAAATCTACCTCCCGGAAATTATGTATTTAAAGTAAGGGCTTATAATGAAGACTTGGTTACCAATTTAGAACCCGTGACCGCTAGCTTTAGTATTGATCCTCCTTTTTGGCAGCGATGGTGGTTTCGCTTGTCGATGATTCTTGCGACGATATTTTTTATCTCTTTGTTTTTTAGAATTCGACTTAATCAGGTCAGGAAAAAAGCAAAAGAAGATCGCGAGCGTTTAGAGATGGAAAAGAATCTGCTGCAACTGGAACAAAAGGCATTGCAATTACAGATGAACCCTCATTTTATATTCAATGCATTAAATTCCATTCAAGGACAGATCAATCAAAAAGACCATCAAAAGGCGAGGTATCAACTGGCGAAGTTTTCGAAATTGATGCGAGCTACTTTGGAAAATTCCAGAGAAAGTACCATCCTGTTGACGGATGAAATTCAGAGCCTTGAAAATTACCTTGCCTTGGAACAATTTAGCCGCAATCAATCTTTTGACTATGTGGTGAAGTTGGAAGAAAGTTTGGATGCAGAGGCGCTGGCCATTCCTCCGATGATGATTCAGCCTTTTGTAGAAAATGCAATTATCCACGGCGTGGCTCATCTGAGTGGACGCACTGGAAAAATTGAATTGCAATTTCAACGCGCTGGCAATGCGCTGGAATGTTTGATCGTAGACAATGGTATTGGCCGTAAGGCCGCTGCTCTGATAAAAAGCCAACAAGAAGAACAGCATAAGTCGACCGCACTGCAAGTGA
This sequence comes from uncultured Saprospiraceae bacterium, assembly GCA_938015925.1. GTDB lineage: Bacteria > Bacteroidota > Bacteroidia > Chitinophagales > Saprospiraceae > CALLVY01. The sequence goes on along the minus strand of CALLVY010000204.1, from coordinate 4,367 downwards.
CTAGAGAGCGATTGGAATTGTTGGGCGACGATAATCAGGAACGTTTGCAGATTATCGACTTATTGGCGGAAGATGGAAGCGCTTTAGGAACGAGAGTTCTATTGCGAATTCCGATGTTTGAAGGCCTTGATATTGATTTGGTATAAACGATAGGTTTAATGTGTAGTTTTACCTTGTCACAAACGGGTAGATAAGTATGTTTTTTTCCCTTCTTTTAAATTTTAATTCTAGAAAAAAATAAGCTTGGTTTTTGAATAAAACGTAGTAATTGCGAGACTTTTAGCTTGCTCTTGCAAGGGATTTGTTTATTGCAGAGATTAGGATAAGTTAATCTTCTAAAGACTTTTATAGAACTTATTGTTTTGGAACAGATTTTGCCCCTTAATAAAACATTCCTCCTATACATTTCCTCCCTTACATACGATCCTCCTAACGTATGGTTGTTTGCAATAATACAAACCAATTTATTTTATTAACCATAGTCAAAATCAACCGATCATTATGATGAAAATTGAAAACCTAAATTTCTTAAACCCTCTTACAGTAAGAGATACGATAGAACTTAAAGGAGGAAATAATAGAAATAAAAACCGCGAAAAACTCACGGTAGAAGAGTTAAGTAATGGCAACGCATGCCCGCCACCACGATAAGAAAATATAGACTTTGTGAAAGTCTACTATAAATTTGGTTGAAGATGAATTAGAGGTGATAAACCAAATTTTTAATCCCGGATAATCTTTTTTATCCGGGATTATTCCCAAAAGATTATTCAAAAAACAATAGACTTTTAGAAAGTCTAACTAAGAGAGAATCCAATGTCAAACCTCTACCAGACTCTTTTTCTGGTATTACTTTTTACCTTTCTGGGAACAGATTGTGTGGCTACAGATAGTCCCGATATGGACAGTCTGTCTCTACATTTACAAGAAGCCAGAGAGAACAAAACAACTCCTCAAACCCTTGAGGCTTTCTATCAATTAGTGGAAGTCGCAAACTTTGAGAGAACTTGGAAAAAAGTAATAATAATATGTGAAGAAGCTATTCAGTTTTCTGAAGAAGAAAGAACTTTTTGGATGAGAGGTGATTTCTTTTATGAAATAGGAAAGGCTTACGCTGAACTCACCAAATACGAAGAGGCTATTGATTATTTCGAACAGGCTGTTTCTTTAAGGTCTGAAGATTATCGAAGAAAAACATTGGGTGATGCCTACACCGAATTAGCACTGATCCACCGAGTTGTTGGGAATTATCAAAAATCCTATGAATACTATCTCCATTTATTAAGAGTACAAGAAGCCAACAAAGATTCTTTAAAAGTTACAAGAACACTTTATGGAATTGGTTGCATCCTTTTTTACCAAGATAATTTTTCTGGTGCCCTGGATTATTACAAAAGGGCTCTTAAAATATCTGAGCAGTTAGGAAAGGAAAAAGAAATGTCTTCTCCATTAGCAGGAATAGCAAGTGTTTATATCGAAAAGAAAGAGTACGAAAAAGCTTTAAAATATAATTTTAAATCTCTTGAAATAGCAAAGAAAATCGATTATAAAGTAAATGTAGCTTATGTCTTACAAAATATAGGATCTTGTTATCTTGGCATGGGACAGCTGTCTAAGGCGGAAGAATATATTAGTCAATCAATTGAGTTGAAAAAAATTCTAGAAGACCCTTGGGGTTTAGTTGGATCCTATAAAGATTTGGCAAGAATTTATTCCCAAATGGAACGCCATGACGAGTCCATTGCTATTTTGCAAGAAGCAATGAAAATCGCAGAAGGAATTGGATCCAATCCGCGCAAATTAAATATCTACGATATCTTTATCGAAAGCTATGAAACGGCTGGAGATACCGAAATGGCCAATAAGTACTTGCATGCTTATATTGAACTCAAAGATACGCTGATCAATGAATCTTCGGTCAGAGAAATGGGCGCAGCCAAATCAGGCTATGAGGTAAAGAAAAGAGAAGACAAGATTGCCTTACTGACCTCTCAAAAAGAATTATTAGAAAAAGAACAAAAGATAAAAAGTCTGACTTATTACCTGATGGGGGCAAGTCTTCTTTTTATGTTGGCTCTGACTTTTATCTGGTTTAGTCGTTTTCGAATGCAGCAAAGAATGGTCGGACTTTTGGAAGAAAAGAATGATCAAATTCATCGGCAAAATAAGCAGTTGGAATTGTCTAATGAAGACCTTCAGCAGTTTGCTTATGTCGCCTCACATGATTTGAAAGAGCCACTACGGATGATCAGTTCTTATACCACTTTACTTAAGAAAAGATACCAACATCTCTTCGATGATCAAGCAGAAGAATTTATGTTTTACGTAGTCGATGCGGTTGGTAGAATGCAGGTACTCTTAGATGATCTTTTGGCTTATTCTAGAATAGAAACTCAAAAAGGCAATCAAAAATGGATTGAATCCATTGATGTTATTTCGATAGTAAGTTCTAACTTGAGAATGGCGATTACCGAAAAAAATGTTGACGTTAAAATCAATTATAATCAACTGCCTAAAATTAACGCAGACCGAAGTCAGATGATTCAATTGTTCCAAAATTTGATCAGTAATGCCATCAAATTTGTAGATACCGACAAGCCACAAGTAGAAGTTGGCTTCAAAAAAGCTAAAGGCAAAATGGCACTTTTTGTAAAGGATAATGGAATCGGAATCGACGAAAAATCCAAAGCGAAGATTTTCGAAATGTTCCACCGTTTACACACCAAGGAAGAGTTTGAAGGAACCGGTATTGGTTTGGCTACTTGCAAAAGAATCGTAGACCGACACATGGGGGAAATCTGGGTAGAATCCGAGAAAGGAAAAGGGAGTACCTTTTTTATCGCCTTGCCTGAAAAAGATCTTGCTGCTTCAGAACTAAAAATGGAACCTGCGACTATTGCCTAAAATGCCTTATCTTGCGCAGTATCCAATTTTTTACAAAATATGATTTCTGCATTTATTGTTGATGATATGCCTCAGGCTATCGAAAATCTTCTAGAAGATTTAAAAATCTACTGCCCGGAAGTAGAGGTGATTGGCACGGCAGATGGAGTCGTTAGCGGAGCCAAAGCATTGAAAAATCTAAGACCAGATATTCTCTTTCTGGACATCCAACTACAAGATGGTAGTGGCTTCGATCTTTTAGAAATTCTTCCCAAAGCCAATTTTCAAGTAATTTTTACCACGGCCTCCGATGCTTTTGCGATCAAAGCTTTTCGCTTTTCCGCAGTGGATTATATAATGAAACCAATAGATCCGGATGATCTAATGGATGCCGTGAAAAAAATAAAAGCACAAGGCGCGAAGCCTATTCCCGGCCAGCAAGCCGGACTAGACCTGCTACTCGATACCGTAAAAAATCGAACAAGTCCCAATCGTCTCGCACTCCATACCCAAGAAAAGATTTTACTCGCAGATATCGCGGATATTGTTCGTTGCGAATCCACAGGGAATTATACCCATTTTCACTTTGTCGATGGTTCTAAAATTTTGGTGACCAAGACATTGAAAGAATACGATAAATTATTGGAGGAACATCACTTTGTACGCGTACATCAATCGCATTTGATCAACACTCAATTGATCAAAGAATATGTAAAGACAGAAGGAGGTTATCTGGTGATGAAAGATGGAGCAAGAGTTCCGGTTTCTGTACGCAAAAAACCAGAGGTGATCAAGCTTTTAAATACTTTGTAAAAGTCGCAAAAGACTTCTTTGCAATATTGAAAAATTCAAAAGAGGACTCTGTTTTTTAAACAGTATTTAGTCAAAAAGGAATCCGGTGGTTTTGACCGTATCAATCAAAACACACCGGATCGCATAGAGAATCGCCTTTTCAGTTTCCACATCCGCAATTGATATTACGTTTGCTTCTACTTCAAATTCAATGACGACTGAACGATCCCGAAGGGTGATGTATGAGAAATCGACAAAGGAGATTAGCTTCGCTGAACTCACGTTTCATGAGCTCCAGCGAACTAATACCTCCAGTGAAGTCGCCATTGAATTAGAAGCATCGATTATTCCCGGATACCAGGAAGGGGCAATCGATTTTTGATCAGGTTGGTAAAAATGTTGGGATCCGTTCCAGTTGGCAAAAAAGCGACTTCAACCTTAGAAGCCAATTGTTTGTCGACCATATAGCTGGCATAGGTTGGATGCTCACTACAAATTGCCGCCAGTCGACCTTCTTTAGAAATGATACTATGGTCCATCTCTCTCTGTTTTTCAATGACCAATTGATTCAATTCCCGCTGTCTTTGAATTTCCAAATCTTTTAAATCTTGTTGTTTTTCCAGCTCCGCCCGGGCCATTAATTTTCTTTTTTCTGCTTCCGCAGCTACTTTGAGTTTTTCTACTTGGGTTTG
>CALLVY010000203.1 GCA_938015925.1 uncultured Saprospiraceae bacterium | reverse complement strand
CTTGAACTACTAATTCGCTACACTTTTTAAAAAAATAATTATTTTTACCAGTAACAAATAGGTAGTATTTCGTTTAAAAGCTACTCATTCGTCCAAAAATCCATCGTCTTCAAGGAGATATGTGCTATATTTGGGCTTCCCGCTTAGCAATTTGACGGGAAATAAAATCATCATTTTTTTCCCGTTCCTGAAAGATGATGGCGAAGATAAAATTTCAAACCGAAAACGACAAATTCGTATGGATCTGCAACAGGCAAAGTTAATTTTAAATAAAATCAACCGGCTTTATGAAAGCATGGAGCTCGATGCTAGAAACATTGATGTATTTGAGCAAGACTTGATGTTGAGTTATGTCAAACAGCTTTATGATTCTTTTTCTGATGAAGGAGCAGTGGCTCCGCCGACCATTAGAAGAACGGTTACCCGTAGAGCAACTCCAGTCATCAAAACAAGGACTTCAACGGCAGAAGCGCCACCAGCGCCTCGCGAAACTGCTCCCGTGAGAGAGCAAGCTCCTCCGACTCCCGTCATTCAAGAACTCCCCAAAGTGGTCGTTCCTGAACCTGCTAAGGTAGTCGTTCCTGAGCCTGTAAAAGTAGCGGCTCCTCCACCAGCTCCTCCAAAACCTAAAGCCAATCCAGCGCACGAAGTGCTTTTTGAGCAACAAGAAGCTAGGGAATTATCGGATCGACTCAGTTCTCAACCGATAAAAGACTTGACCAAAGCTTTGGGGATCAATGAAAAAATATTGACCATCAACGAATTATTTGATAAAGATAATCACGCTTATAATACTGCCATGACCAAACTCAATACGCTCCGCAGTTTTGAGGATGCGAAGGAAGTTTTATCGGACCTTGCAGAAAAACACAATTGGGTCAATCCGGGTAAAAAGAAGAAAGCTCAGATTTTCATCAAAACAGTACGCCGTCGATATTTGTAATATTGAAGTTGTTTAAAAAAGCCCTCAATGGCTTCTTGACAAGTCATTGACAACCAATACTTCATTAGTTCGGTTGATAAGACTTTATGGCAAATAATTTAGTTCGGCTAAAAAGTTGGCCATAAAGTCTATTTGAATGGAATGGCTTTGGCAAAAAACGGCTTCGGTCTATTTTTTGCAACTATACGGATCACCCCTCTGTTATAAAAAGGTAGAAACGATGAATTCAACGTTTCTCTTCCTTATTTTTCAGACAACAACAAACCATGAGTACCACAAAGCCCAATCCTCTCCTTCAGAGCTTACAGCTTCCCATGCTGTTTGTGGCTTTACTTTGGTTCCTTCATCTTTTACAATATTTTTCTGGTTTTGACTTGGGTCCATTTGGGGTTTATCCCAGACAATTCTTTGGATTGCGTGGTATATTCCTGGCCCCTATGATTCATGCGGATTTTGGGCACCTGATTTCCAATAGCATTCCTTTACTCGCATTGAGTGGCATCATTTTCTATTTTTATCGTCGAGTTGCGGTTCGTAGTTTTTTTATGATCTATCTTTTGACGGGGCTTGCGGTTTGGGCTTTTGGGCGATCGGTATTTCACATTGGAGCTAGTGGTGTAGTGTATGGCTTGGTGGCTTTTATAGCATGGAATGGAATTTTCCGCCGGAATATCAAAGCGATTGTTTTGGCCTTGGTGGTGATTTTCTTTTATCAAGGCATGTTCGCAGGAGTACTACCCGACCAGGAAGGGATTTCCTGGGAGAGTCATTTGTATGGAGCAATGGTTGGTATTTTTACTTCCTTTTTTTACAAAGAAGAATTGGAAGAAGATGAGGAGGAAAAACCAGATCCTTTTGCCCAGGAAGCCTTTGAAGTTCCAGAGTATTTCTTGCGGCGGGATGCTTTTGAAATGACTAGAAAAGAGCGACTGGCTTTTGAGCAGCAAAGAAGATTGGATCAGGAAAATGATGCTGGTGGTTTCGATCACATCAATTAGGGATCCCGGATTATAAACCTTTTTTTACGAGGAAGGATGCAAAAATAAAAAAGTGCAAGAGATAACTAATCGTTAATCTTGCACTTTTTTATTTAAACCAAATCTAAAGAAAAACCAATTATTCCAAATCTTTCAGATTTCTCAAAAAGCCATTCACGCCAGCCTTTTGCATGGTTTTATGTAAATCTCTTGCCGAACTTTTGCTACTAAAAGCACCTACCACCACCTTATAAACCGTACGACCATTCAACTCATTGATATTGACTAAAACAGGAACATTGAATTCGTCTTGCAATTTTTCTACCTGAATCAAAACATTGCCATATTCTGCAAAAGCGCCAATTTGTACGCCCCAGCCTTTGGTCTCTTGTTTGACGACACTAAAGCGAAATAATCCACGTCCTTTTTTGACTTCTTCTCCTACTTCTACGTGGGTACCACCTCCGCCATCTAAACGTCGCAATGCTTCGGCGACTGCTTTGTCTGCATTCACTCGACCGGCACCATATTTTACAGAATGACCATTTATATATTCAGAAGGACTTCCGATTTTATCGGCCGTTTTCATCAAAATCTCTTTGACTTCCTTGGCGGTTAATTCGGGGTTGACCGAAAGAATCAAAGCACAAATTCCTGCGACTAATGGACAAGCACTAGAGGTTCCTCCAAAATGCTTGTATCGATCTCCTCGAGACTTCCCATCTCGCCAATAGCGAAACTCACCACTCTCCCAAGACACCCCTTCATCCCAGCTAGCTCGCCCAGCCGTAATCGGCCAATCGCCATTCGACGGCGCACATATCGTTACCTCTCTTCCGCGGTTGGAATAGGTCGCATGGACATCCTTACTCGTAGTAGCCGCTACCGCAATAACATCCGGATGAGCGGCATAAAAACTGACAAAATCCAAATCATCATTTCCTACCGCATAACAAACTATCGATCCCTTTCCTTTCCGACCTTCCCGAACCGCTTTTGAAATCGCCTGTTCTTTCATCGGACTTAAATTAAAACTCGGGTCGGTTGTTCCCCAGCTACAACTAATCACATCCGCTCCTTGGTCGATACATTTCTGAAACATTTCTTCCGTTGCTCGCAAGCTATACGATGTTCCACTGATGGGCATAAATTTGGCATTCGGTGCCGCACCTACAATACCACTTCCATTGGACGCGGCCAGTGCTACCGTGGCGCAAGGTGTACCGTGGGTAAAGCGTGGATCGTTTTGTTCGATATTCGACGATTGCGTCCAAAGATCGTAGGGTTTATAAATTTTGTTTTTTAGATCGGGATGGCTGAGGTCAAAACCATTGTCAATTACCGCGATGACTATATTTTTAGATCCCATATTACCGAGGCGTTTCCAGGCATCAATTACTTTGGCATCTGCTCCTTTTTTTAAGGGCCAATTGGAATCGACAACGAAACCGGCATTTTGGAGATGCCATTGATGCTCCAGAAGCGTATCATCTGGTTCGATAAAATCTTCGTAGGAATCTACGTAAGTATCCAGGTCTGGTTCGGCGTGTTTGACCAAAGAAGTTTGTTGCATGGCGTAAGCCACCTTTAGCGGATTGGGAGATTTGGAACTTACCGCAGCCACCACATTATTTTTGTCTCTCCGTTCGACCAAATCCAATTTGTATTCATCGAGGGCCAACTGTTGTTCTTCTTCACTTGTACCCTCTTGGAAGATGATGTAAATTTCTCCGGTAGGCACCAAAGGTCGCTTAGAACCTTCTACGTAATACACATGTGTCCCCTGATCGATGTCTCTTTTTTTGCGGATTTCATCCAGTTTATTGTCTAAGGATTCGGTTCGTCTTCGATCGAGTTTGACGATTTGGAAGCCCGCTAAGTTTTTATATCTTTTTTCTTTTACAAAAGCGCTTTTGCCAAGGTCTTTAGATTTTTTAGATTTCAGGCCAACGAGGCTACGGCTTTTCTTTAGTACGAGATGTCCTTTACCCGATTTAATTGTGAGCTTAGTCATTGGGAGTAGGTTTTTTAAGAAGTTTCTCTTTTGCTTTTTTTGGTAAAAACGCTTGGAAACTTTATAGTGTGTTAAAGAAGTTGTTTAAAAAAGCCCTCAATGATTTCTTGACAAGTCATTGACAACCAATACTTCAGCTATTTTTGGTCACCGTAGCTTTGGCTACGAAACAAAAAATGAGCTTCGTCTTGATTGTCAAGCACTTATCAATAATTTCATCACGACTTTTTAAACAACTTCAAATAGAAATTTCATGGAAGCTGCGCTCAAAATTTAAAAATTAATTTTGTTCGCTTATTTCACCTTCACAATATAGCCTTTTTGCCTAATATTATGAATGAGCAGTTGTGGAATGTAAAAGTGCCCAATACCTTTTGGATATTGAGCACCGGTGAATTCATAGCTTTATTAGGAATTTGAATTCTTATCTTTGAATGATCAGTTTCCTGCTGGTCAATTGGTCGGGGCTGAGAATATTT
>CALLVY010000202.1 GCA_938015925.1 uncultured Saprospiraceae bacterium | reverse complement strand
GTGATTGATTAATTGGGTTCTCAGAAAAATCCCGTGGGTGAGTCAAGCCACAAGAAGAACAGACGCTTATCTCGGCAAGCCTTGCAGTCGCTTGTTTCAACAAGTTCAATACAAGTTTTTGTTCTTCTTTTGGGTTAACCACGGGATTTGTCCAAGAACGATGAATTTTAACACCACTCTTTTTTGTACATTTGTTTATCCAAGAAGTTGTTTGAAAAGTCATGATAAAATCAAATCATTGAGGATTCTTTTAAACAAGTTCCAAATTACAGAAAGAATGTCCATGAAAAAATTGATGAGCTTTTGTCTCCTGATGATGGGAATTATTACAAGTCTCTTTTCTCAAAAAGAGCCTTTAGATTATTTTCTACCCGCGACTAGTTATGATGCCTCTATTCCAAGTCCCGAATCTTATTTGGGGTATCAGGTGGGAGAATGGCATGTCAGTCACGATCAATTAGTGGGCTACCTAAAAACATTGGCCGCAAGTTCTCCCAGAGTAGAACTAGAAGAATACGCACGGAGTCATGAAAATCGCCCCTTGGTGGTATTGAAAATTACTTCTGAAAAAAATCAAAGTAAGCTCGAAGAAATCCGCGAACAGCATTTAGCGCATTGCGACCCAAATGCTTCGCCAAAGGTGTCTTTGGATCAACTGCCTGCGATTGTTTATCAAGGCTATAGTATCCATGGCAATGAATCGAGCGGTGCGAATGCGGCATTATTAGTGGCCTATCACTTGGTTGCAGGGCAAGGAGAAAAGATAGAAAAATTATTGGAAGAGGTGGTCGTTTTATTAGATCCTTGTTTTAATCCTGATGGCCTCCACCGATTTTCTACCTGGGTCAATATGCACAAAAGTAAAAACCTGGTAAGTGATCCCTACAGTCGGGAATTTAGCGAAACCTGGCCTGGTGGCCGGACCAATCACTATTGGTTTGACCTCAACCGCGATTGGCTTTTGTTGACTCACCCAGAGTCGCAAGGGCGTATTCGAATCTTTCACCAATGGAAACCCAATATACTCACTGATCATCACGAAATGGGCTCGAATTCAACTTTCTTTTTTCAACCAGGAGTCGCTAGTCGGACCAATCCGCTGACCCCTCCAAGAAATCAAGAACTAACCAGAGAGATTGGAAAATTCCATGCTAAGGCATTGGATGACATTGGCTCCCTCTATTACAGCGAAGAAAGTTTTGATGATTTTTATTACGGAAAAGGTTCGACCTATCCAGATGTGAATGCTTGTATCGGGATTTTATTTGAACAAGCGAGTTCACGTGGGCACCTCAAGGAAACAGAGAATGGTTTAATGGGTTTTCCTTTTACCATCCGTAACCAAGTTCGGACTTCTTTGTCGACCTTGGAGTCGGCGCAGGTTTTGAAAAATGACTTGTTGACGTACCAAAGAAAATTTTATACCTCTGCTCAAAAAGAAGCCAAGGCCGATGAGGATAAAGGTTTTATTTTTTCCAGTAAAGATCAAAATAAATTATCTCGCTTCATCCATTTATTATTACAACATCAAATAAAGGTATTTCCAACGGAGAAAGATAAGTTTTTTGCAGGACAGCGTTTCTCCAAAGAAAATTCCTACCTGGTGCCTTGTGATCAATCACAATACCGAATGGTAAAAGCCATTTTTAATACGCAGGAAAGTTTTACGGATTCCATCTTTTACGATGTGTCTACCTGGACCTTGCCTTTGGCTTTCGACCTGCATTACGAAGCACTCGATGCCAGTGATTTTGCGGCAGCTATTTCTAAAAACGCATTAGAAAATACGCCTGTTCCTACAGGAGAAATTTTGGAGAAGGAATCAGGAACGGCTTATGGTTATTTGCTGCCTTGGGAGGATTATTTTGCACCAAAAGCTTTATATCAAATTTATGATCAAGACCTGAGAGCCAAGCTGGCAACGAAAGATTTTAGTATGAATTTAGGTGGCGAAAGTCACTTCTTTAAAGCAGGGACGATTTTTATTCCCGTACAAAACCAAAGTAAAACGCCTCAGGAGATGGCCGAGCTAATGGCCTCGGTAACGAAAGATTGTGGCCTGGAAATTCATAAGATCACAAGCGGAAAAACGAGTGAAGGAATCGACTTAGGTAGTCCTTCTTTTTTCAATCTAAAGAAACCAGAAATTTTAATGATCGTTGGCGATGGCGTGTCTTCCTATGATGCGGGAGAAGTCTGGCATCTTTTGGATACCCGCTACGACGTACCTCTTAGTATGATAGAAGGGGAAAGAATTGGGCGCTTAGATTTGGATCGCTACACTTGCATTGTATTGGCAGATGGATCTTATGGACGAATCACCAAAGGAGGCGTCGACGAGCTTAAAAAATGGGTTCGCGGAGGAGGAACATTAGTTGCTTTAGAGAGAGCGGTTGAGTGGGCGATACTAAATGATTTGTCTTATGCAAAGTTGAAAAAAGCACCCAAAGCAAAAAAGAATAAAGAAAGACGACCTTATGATCGAATAGGAAATGACCGGGGAGCCGATGTAATTGGCGGTGCCATTTTTCAAACACGAATGGATTTGAGTCATCCGCTTTGTTTTGGTTTTGAAGATGATCAATTGCCGCTGTTTCGCCAAGGGACCTTGTTTATGGATTTGCCCAAAAATCCATATGCTTCTCCTTTGATCTATGCGGAAAAGCCCTATTTGAGTGGTTATGTTTCCGATAAAAATCTGGGGCGTTTTAAAGATGCCGCAGCGGTCGTCGTGAGTCGGATAGGGCGGGGGCGGAGTATTTGTCTCACAGATAATCCTAACTTTAGAGGCTTTTGGTATGGTAGCAATAAACTGTTTGCCAATGCATTATTTTTTGGTGGAGCGATTAGCGGAAGATCAGGAGAAGGAGCGGAAGAAGAAGAGGACGAGGAGGAAGAGGGGCATCAGCACTAATAGTTTCTTTGGAGGAGTGTTACTTTTTTTTTCTTTTTCATTATACTAGTACACAGTAATTTATAAGAATTTAAATTACTGTGTACTAGTATGGTTCTTTTAGAGCTATTCTTATTAAGCAGGTGGTCAAAATTGTGTTACCAATAAATTAGTTCGTACCTCTTGAACCTCCGTTGTCGGTTTGAGATGAATTTTGTTTTTAGCCGAGGCATGAACGAGCAAGGCTCGTGAACCGCAAAGCGGACGGGTGGCTCA
>CALLVY010000201.1 GCA_938015925.1 uncultured Saprospiraceae bacterium | reverse complement strand
CCATCAATCAAAACCGCCACTTTAAAACGATCTCGTTTTTCAAACTTATACTTGGCCAGCATTTTATACGAAACGGTTTGGCCATTTTTCTGACACCATTCGAGCAATTGGCTTTTGTAATTGTCATCAAAAGATTCCAACTCATGAATATCCAGATAACCTCTTAGGATTTTTTGGATTACATACTGTCGGGTTTGATTATAGCCTCGTTCTATATAAACGGCTCCGACCAATGCTTCGAGTGCATTTCCCAACATGGAGCGACTCAAGCGAGTGTTATTGTATTGGTTGAGAAAAACGTCGAGTCCCATTTTATCTGCAATCTTATTCAAGGATTGGCGCTTCACAATTTTAGAGCGCATCTTGGTTAGAAAGCCCTCATCCTTTTGTGGATATTTTTTAAAGAGGTATTCGGCAACGATGGTTCCAAGAACTGCATCTCCCAGGTATTCGAGACGTTCATTACTTTGAACGGCATATAATTTTTCGGAGGAGGCTGATTTGTGATAAAAAGCCAATTTGAAGATACCGATATTAGAAGGAGTAAAACCAACTAAGGAGCGAAGTCTTTTTGCAAAAAGCTTATCTGGGGAGAAAAAGCGATTGTAAAACTTGAAAAAGATCTTTAATAAACCAAACATAAACTGCGTTTTGGGCGGAATGACCCATCACACCTTTGTGATGAGGCATACACCGATTCAGGCTATTGAAAATCAATAGCTTGCCAAGTCAACTTGTAGAATCTTGATTAAGCTGGTCGCCAAAGAAAAAAATTCTTTAGCAGGCTTAATCCATTAAAGTGGTTTAGAAAAAGAATCCGTACTTCGCGCAGCCAAGAGATGCCTAATGCGGCTAGTGTGGGCTGGACGAACTACCATGAGCGTTTTGGAATAGATGGTTTGAAATTTTCCAAGCCATTCATTCTCTCCTCTAACTAGCAAAGAGCATCAAGAATATTACGACACCTTGTGCAGTAATAAAAATGTCTTTCGGAGCTAGTAAGTGTTGTTAAAAAAATTCCATTCATTCGGAATTTCACATTTTAACAGCACTAAGATTCAAATTTTCTAAAAATAACAGAGGAGTTATGTCCTCCAAAGCCAAAGGTATTGCTTAAAACTGATCTTACTTCTCTGTCCTGTGCTTCATTAAAAGTCAGGTTTAGTTTAGGATCAATGTCGGGATCATCCGTAAAGTGGTTGATCGTAGGCGGTACAAATTTGTGATTGACTGCCAATATTCCCGCAATAGCTTCAATAGCACCAGCTGCTCCTAGGAGATGGCCGGTCATAGATTTAGTTGAACTAATATTCAACTGATAAGCAGAGTCTCCAAACACGCTGCGAATTGCCTTTGTTTCGGCAATATCTCCTAGCGGAGTGGAAGTTCCGTGTACATTTACGTAATCGAGGTCTTCAGGGTTCATTTTAGCATCATTTAATGCCTGAACCATCACATTTTTTGCACCAAGTCCTTCTGGGTGTGGCGCTGTCATGTGATGAGCGTCTGCGGTCATGCCGCATCCTACGATTTCTGCGTATATTTTTGCACCACGCGCTTTAGCGTGTTCTAATTCTTCTAAAATAAGAGATCCGGCTCCTTCTCCAAGCACAAATCCTTCGCGATCCTTATCAAAAGGTCTGGAAGCAGTTGTTGGATCATCATTTCTGGTAGACAGTGCTTTCATGGCATTAAAGCCACCGATTCCGGCATTCGTAACCGCGGCTTCAGAGCCACCAGCGATCATGATGTCTGCTCTTCCCCAACGAATATAATCAAAAGAATTGCAAAGTGCATGAGTAGAAGAGGCGCAAGCAGAGACGGTTGCATAATTAATTCCTCTAAAACCGTATTCGATAGACAATTGTCCAGCAGCAATATCAGCAATCAACTTGGGAATTAAAAAAGGGTTAAAACGTGGAGTGCCATCGCCATTGGAAAAGGCCATGAGCTCATGTTCTATCGTACTAAAACCACCGATTCCTGAGCCCCAGATCACTCCAGCGCGGTCGAGATCTATTTTTTCGAGGTCCAATCCAGAATCTTTCATGGCTTCGCGAGTCACATAGACTGCATATTGAGCAAAAGGATCTAATCGTCGCGCACTTTTTGCGTCCAGCATTTCTTTTGCATTAAAACCTTTTACTTCACAAGCAAATTGCGTTTTAAACTTGGAGGCATCAAAATGAGTGATCTCAGCAGCACCGCTGACTCCATTTTGCAAACCGTTAAGGTATTCAGAAACATTATTTCCGATTGGAGTTAATGCGCCAAGGCCAGTGACAACAACCCTTCTCATATAATTTTGGTATTTGGTAATGATGTGTTGGTTTCGAGGATTTCTCGATTGGAAAGTAATTTTTGCCTATCCATTAAACGGCTAAGCAGCTAGAAAGGTACTTCTTTAATTTAAAAACCACAAATTAGAGGCTTTCGTCCTCTAATTTGTGGAAGCAATAATAAGATCAGAGGCTCTTACCTCTATCCATAATTAAGCTTGAACCTGTGATTCGAGGTAAGTGATAGCGTCTCCAACGGTTTGAATTTTTTCAGCTTCCTCATCAGGAATAGAAAGATCAAATTCTTTTTCAAACTCCATTATTAACTCTACCGTGTCTAAAGAATCAGCTCCCAAATCATTGGTGAAGCTAGCTTCTTTTGTTACCTCAGACTTTTCGACTCCAAGTTTTTCTACGATAATGTTTGTTACATTTTCTGCAATCTTTGACATAATTTTATGCTTTAGAAGTTCACTTTTTTGCTCCTTTTGATGCAAATATAGGGCGAACTAGTTTTATTAAATGCAGTGCAAAATAAACTATAAGTACTTTGATTACCAAAGTTTTTTCTCAGTTTTTAGCACGCTTGATTCTAATTTGCTGACATTGTTGACTTTACAAGCCAAATATAGGCCAGACTTATTCGTTTTATACTCCTTAAAAAAGGTTCTTTATCTTTGCTTTATCGCTTGTTTACCGTACATTTATGTTTATTATTGTACTTTTTACACTAATCCCCGGACTCTAATAAAATAGTCCTAGAAATTACTCCTGAAAAAATAAATCCTCCCTTATGGAAATCGTCAATCACCAAAATACCAAAATTATAGCAACCATTGGCCCTGCCTCTAGCTCTTATTCCAATCTTTTGGAGTTGGTGAAAGCTGGTGTCGATGTATTTAGACTCAACTTCTCTCACGGGTCACATGCTGACCATCAGCAGGTTATCAATCATATTGTCGATATTAAGAAAAAATACAACCTACATGTTAGCATTTTGGCAGACCTTCAGGGGCCCAAACTCCGGGTAGGAAAAATCAAAGACAATGCGCTTCCTTTGGAGAAGGGACAAATTATCACTTTCGTAAATGAGGAATGCCTGGGAGATGCAGAAAAAATTTACATGAGCTATGATCAATTCCCCACAGATGTGAATGTCGGGGAAAAAGTCATGGTCGATGATGGGAAATTGGTTTTCGAAGTTGTTTCTACCAATCAAAAAGATGAAGTCAAACTCAAAGTACTTTTTGGAGGCATCCTTTCTTCCAATAAAGGAGTCAACCTCCCTCAAACAAAAATCAGCCTTCCTTCTCTAACGCCTAAAGATATACGAGATCTAGATTTCATTTTGACCTTACCAGTCAATTGGATTGCGCTTTCTTTTGTTCGTTCAGCCAAAGATGTAAAAGACTTGCGCAAGCGTATCGAAGAAAAGAATCATCCTGCAAAGATCATTTCTAAAATCGAAAAGCCAGAAGCTATCGAGAAATTGGATAAAATCATCAAAGCATCCAATGCCATCATGGTAGCACGTGGAGATCTAGGAGTAGAAGTTCCGATGGAACGACTTCCGATGATGCAAAAAGATATTATCCAACGCTGTATTCAAAGAGCCCGACCTGTGATCGTAGCCACCCAAATGATGGATAGTATGATCACCAACCCGAGCCCAACCCGAGCAGAGATTACCGATGTGGCCAATGCGGTTTTGGATGGTGCAGATGCTGTAATGCTTAGTGGAGAAACTTCTGTCGGAGCACACCCGGTCAAAGTAGTGGAAGCCATGAATAAAATCATCGACGAAGCCGAAAAGCAATACGAACTCGCTCGTTTTACCCGACCTAAATTGTCTAAAAAATCTCGAACCTTTATCTCCGATGCCGTTTGTTTCAATGCCGCTAAAACAGCAGAAGAAATCAATGCCAAAGCGATTATCGGAATGACTAGCTCGGGTTATACAGCTTTTAAGGTATCCAGCTATCGACCGAATTGTGGGATTTATATTTTCTCCGAATTAGAGCACATGCTCTCTACCCTTAATTTGGTTTGGGGCGTTCGATGCTTTTATTATGACAAATTTACCACTACGGATGAGACGATCAGCGATGTGACTGCAATCCTCAAACAAAACAATGATGTGGTAAAGGGAGACATCCTGGTCAATACGGGAAGTATGCCAATCCACCGTCGCCACCGTACGAATATGCTTAAAGTTACCTTGGTAGATTAAAGGAAACTAGAAATTTAATCCTATTCTTTACTCTTTTATTCCATTTTGTTTTGGAGGAAATAGACTACCTGTTTCCTCCAAAACAAAGGCTGATTTCCAATGCTTCCGAGAGGAAACATCTTGGGAAGTCGAGCTATAATGCCCCAGCAACATTGATTTTGCTGGTATGGAACGAAAATTGATCTTTTTACGGAAGCTCCCCAGTTCCCGCTTTTTAGTCTTTCTACTATTAGTAAAATTCCTACTATCTTTAGCCGGTCGCTTTCAGGAGTTGTGATAGAACCTCTTTACTTAGAGCGGATTCTCCACTTTAGAGCATGTTTAACTTAATAAAGAAAAAATATGAAAATCATCATTCCTATGGCTGGTCGAGGGTCTCGTCTACGCCCACATACTCTTACTGTTCCCAAACCATTGGTGCCTGTTGCAGGCAAACCTATGGTACAGCGCATTGTTGAAGATTTGGCCACTGGTCATGTAGGCAATATCGAGGAAATCGCCTTTATCATCGGAGATTTTGGAGAAGCTGCGGAAAAGCATTTGATTCAAATCGCCGAAGGATTGGGTGCCAAAGGATCTATTTATTACCAAGACAAACCTTTGGGACCAGCACATGCCATTTCTTGTGCCAGCGATAGCCTTAGCGGACCTTGTATGGTCGCTTTTGCCGATACCTTATTCCAGGCCAAATTTGACTATGATACCGATGCAGACGGTTTGATTTGGGCAAAAAAGGTCGAAGATCCCTCTAGTTTTGGGGTAATCAAGACAGATGAGAACCAAATCATCACTGAATTTGTTGAAAAATCACCTGTTTTTGTTTCTGACTTGGCGATTGTTGGACTTTACTACTTTAAAAGAGGAGAAGATTTACGCGATGAGATCCAACATATGCTGGACAATAACATCACCGATAAAGGCGAATTTCAGATTACCACTGCGCTAGAATTGCTTAAAGAAAAAGGAACGCGTTTTAAAGCTGCGGAAATTGACGAATGGCTGGATTGTGGCAATCGACAAAATGTATTGCATACCAATAAACGGATGCTGGAGTTGGCCGATGCCGATTCACTAGTAGCTGCTTCGCTAAAAAATGACAACAGTATTATCATACCTCCTTGTAAGATTGGAGAAAATGTAAGCCTTAAAAATTCCGTCATTGGACCTTTCGTTTCAATTGGAGACAATTCCAGCGTAGAAAATTCCGTTATTCGCAATAGTGTCATTCAGGCCGATACTTCCGTAAGCGAGGCCAATCTCGATGATTCGATGTTGGGCAACCATGTTGAATATTCGGGAAAAAAATCGGAAATTAGCATTGGCGACTATTGTACGCATAGCTAAGGCCAATAATCTTTTGATTACTATCCAGCGCTTAATGAGCATTTTACTGATCAACAACCAATTATGAATTGCAGTTTTTTTCGAAATCCAATCCTTTTGTTCTTATTCTTAATGGGAATAAGCGGGACAAGTTTTGCTCAGGAGGTCAAGCGCACTTCGGAAGAAGAGGTAACCACACAAAAGGTTTTTATAGAAGCCAACCGGGAAAAGATTCTGGGGAATTATGAAAATGCCGCCTATCTCTACCAGGAAGTCATCAAAAGAGATGGGAAAAATCATGCGGCTTTTTATGAATTGGCGCGGATTCACGATGTGCTCGATAAGGATTCAGAAGCATTAAGTGCCATTCAACAGGCGATCAAGTACGATGATAGCAATATGTGGTATCGGATGTTTTTGGGGGATGTCTACGAAAAGAAAGGAAGTTATAAGGAAGCCGCAAAGGTCTACGAAGAACTCAGCAAAGATGATCCCAACCTCGATATCTATTTTCACAAATGGGCCTACTATCTGGTAAAAGCCAAAGATCCTTCCAAAGCCATCAAGGTCTATGATGACTTGGAAAAACGCATTGGGGTTTCGGAAGAGGTCTCGCAAAAGAAACATCGATTATACCTTGGGCAAGGCAATACCAAAAAAGCAGCTGTTGAGTTGAATAATTTGGTGAATGCTTATCCTTCTCAAATGAACTACCGATACGCTTTGGCTTCTTTTTACGAGCAAACGACTCAGCTCGACCTGGCGAAAAAAGAATATTCCAAAATACTAGAACTCGACCCTAATGATACCCGAGCTAAAATCGCTCTAGCCAGCTCCTCCAACAAAGGCGGTAAAGATGTCGCTTATCTACAATCCTTAAAACCCATTTTTGAAAAAGGCGATTTAGACATTGATTATAAAATCAAAGAGCTGATGCCCTACATTTCAAAAGTAGTCGAAACTAATGATTTAGACCTGGCCAACAAGGCACTGGAATTGACAGAAATCCTAGCCAACGTTCATCCCAATGAAGCCAAAAGTTTTTCGGCCTATGGCGACCTTTTGTACCATACGGGCAAGAAAGAAGAAGCGCTCAATAAATTTCAAAAAGCCATCGAATTGGACGATAGTGTATTTCCCATTTGGGAACAAGTGATGTATATCGCGTCGGAAATTGATGACTATACTTTGCTCGACAAATATTCTGCGGAAGCCATTGATCTTTTTCCCAATCAAGCAATGGCTTACTACTTTCAGGGCATGGTCCAAAGCAATAAAAAAGACTATAAAAAAGCCATCAGTGAATACCAACAAGCATTGATGATGTCTCGCAAAAAACCATTCCTCCAATTCAATTTACTACATCGTTTAGGAAAGGCTTATTATCAAACTCAAGCCTTTGATAAATCGTTTAAATCTTTTGAAGAGGCGCTTAACCTTAACCCTAAGGAGCCTAATTTACTGAGTGATTATAGTTTCTGTCTCGCACTCAGCGACAAAGATTTAGACAAGGCCAAAGACATGGCCGCTCTCGCTAATGAACTAAGCCCTAATCAAGCCAATTTCCAAGACACCTATGGTTTTGTTTTGTACAAACGAAAAGAGTACAGCGAATCCAAAGCCTGGTTCAATAAAGCATTGGCGAGCGACGGCGAAAAAACACCTTCGATCTTGGAGCATTATGGCGATTTGCTTTTTGCGACAAATGACAAAGCCAATGCTGTTCGATATTGGCAAAAAGCATTGGATAAAGGTTCGAATTCTAAAAACTTACATAAAAAGATTCTCGAATCTGGAGTGGAGGAGCAATAAGGCTTTAGTCAAAACTTTCCTTTCCAACTTAGTAACGCATGTTTAAAATTAGCTTACATTTGAAGCTAATTTTCAGGTGAAATGATTTTCAGCTCTTTTCTATTTTTATTTTTATTTCTACCCATCGTATTGGTGATCAATCGGTTTTTATCTCTAAAAAC
>CALLVY010000200.1 GCA_938015925.1 uncultured Saprospiraceae bacterium | reverse complement strand
GTATCTCCGGCTTTTACCATTCTTCGATGAGATAAATCTGGAGAAAAGAGGTGATCGATGAGTGCTCCGAGCACTTTTTTGGTATGTCCAAGAAAGGTGGCCGTCACCACTGCTCGCAGGGGGATACCATTGTCGCGAAGGAGCGTGTATTTGACTTCCATTTTTTCGAGTACACAAATTTTGATCATCGTTCCCCAAACCAAAAGCAAGGTATTGGGTTTGTGCTCTGAGCCATTGAAGCCGACTGTTGTTTTCAACAATTCGATGTCTAAAATCACTTCTCTTTTTTCGCCTGAAGCTCCGGTGCCATCTATGGTAAATTCGAAAGAAAAAGAAGGTTCTTCTTTTCTACAAAATCGTTGTTCCGCAGAAGCTGCGCCCAAGCCCGCCCTATTGTCGTAATGAATTTTTTCACTTACGCTATAGTTTTCGGGATTGAACATCACCACATAAGGCAAACCAGAAGGAATCGGAATCGGACCTAATTCTGTAATCGGGATGATGGTCAATTTCCCTGGAGTGGGAACGACATTCAATAGACTCGATAAACCGCCCGTTGCATTCGTTAATTCGGATATCATTTTATCTTTCGTTTTTACGGTTTAAGGCATCCAGCACTTGCTCAGTCGCTTGAGTAGTGGTAGCCGCTCGATTGGTATTTTTATTCGTTTCAGGAGAATCCTCGCTACAAGGATTTTGACTTCCGACGGAAGCTCTTAAAAACAACTCATGAATTTCCAGTCCCATAACTCGTAATTTTAAAATATTGATAAGTGAGTTCCAGCGTTTCTACCACCAGTTGGCTTTCTTGAGCATTGAGATTAGAAATTGACCATTTTTTGGGGTAAGCATTATACAATTGATAAGCTTGTAAAGGTTGATGCTCTTCGTTGAGTAAAGTAATGATGACAGAGGTGGTTTGAATGTCTAAATTTTCAATTGCATTGGTCATCCAATTGACTAAATCAGATCCGACCAACAGACCTCTTTTCAATACCACATCCTGATAAGTGGCTCTGGTAGGCAACTTGTGGGTAAAGCGATTTTCACCGCCTTCTTTAAGTGCTTCTACTTCCAGTTCGGCCGTAAGGCCTGACACTTCCTGAAAGAGGACATCCTTATCGGCCAAACCGCCAACATCTAAAAACTCTACTTTAAAATGAAAACCAACGGGTGGATAATACTCTGCCATTATTAACTATTTTCGATCACTAAACCTTCGTGAACTAATTCAATACTTTCTATGGCGACTTCATTCCCATCTGCTTTCAAATCTGTTGGCTGTACTTTGGTTGGCCAAGCATTTTTGACGGTCCAAACGATCACTGGTTCGTGGTTTTCGTTTAGCAATTTGATGGTTAGGTTTCGTCGATAAACCGACCCGGTTTCATTGCCTTCCTGGAATAATTTGGTTTCTTTCCACCAGTCGAAAAATTCATTATCCGATTGGAAGGTTCCCCTCTTCATCGTGATATTGCTGTATTTGGTGAGTCCAGGCTGTTTGGTTTTATTGTATTCTTTACTGGCTCCTTGTCGGTATTCGATCACTTCGGTTTCTACATCTAGTCCAGAAATTTCTGTGAAGCCTATTTGTGTGCCACCCCAATCAACACTGAAGTGAAACTTGGGTAGAGGATAATCTGCCATGATTTTTTTTATTATGAATTAAGAAATAATGCCGTCTCGTTTTTTTTGCTAAAAACGATTAATGCATAAATATTTTTTGAACGAATTTTAGAAAAGTATTCTAATGGATCGTCTATCCTTCAGGAAGTTTGTGCATAAAGCGGAGGATGATAAATTCTGCTGGTCGCACCACTGCCATTCCGATATCCACGATGAGTCTTCCTTCCAAAATGTCTTGGGCAGTCATCGTTTGTCCCAGGCCGATGTTTACAAAGAAGGCATCTTCCGGTTTGCTTCCTTGCAAGGCTCCTTGTCGCCATTGAATGGTGAGAAAACTTTCGATCATCCCTTTGATGGTCGCCCAGGTATTGGCATCATTCGGTTCGAAAACGAAACGATAAGTGGCTTTTTGGATAGATTCTTCTACGAAATTGAAGAAACGTCGAACAGAGATATAGCGCCATTCATTATCATTTCCATCCAAGGTACGTGCTCCCCAGATCAGGGTACCGCGGCCAGTAAGGGTACGAATGGCATTGACGGATTTTCCTCCAGCAGGGTGAACATTCATAATGTCCTGTAAGGCATCATTGATCTTGACACTAGGTTTTACAATCAATCCGATAGCAACATTCGCAGGTGCCTTCCAGACGCCAATATTGCGATCTACTTTGGCATAGATACCAGCAACAGCCGGACTTGATGGTAGCGTCAAAGGATAATTACTCAAAGCGCTTTTAATACTTTGGAAAGTCAAGTTATTGGTACTCTCAATGGTAGAAAGTAAATCTCCATCTAAATCACCTACAGTGGATACGCCCTCATCATCAATGACCGCGTGAGAGATGGTAATAGAGTCTTCAAATCCGAAGTAATTGTAATCAATCGTGGTTTGAATATTGGGATAATAAGCAGCCCCGTAGCGGCCATTGTCTCCAATATTTCGATTGTCTTGAAAATCGGTGATGTCTGCATTTACTTCAGAAGTTTTGGTGGCTGCTTGTAAAACATCAATGATTGCAAAACGATCTTTCAATTCCGCCGCCTGATCCAATGCTGTTTTTACTACATCATCATAATCCGCTTTTTTCGCACCGAAGCTAAACAACTCAGGGATGACGATCAAGGTTGGTTCGTCGATATTTTTCAACTCCTCTAAACCCTCTTTTAAGTCTGCTGCATCTACTGTTTGTTGGCCAGCAGAATAAGGTCCAACAGAAATGATATAGCAAGGTCCTCCCCCATTTTCGAAGTACAACTTCAAAGAATAATACATGATGTGATAAGATCGTTGGGCCTCATCAAGTGTAGCTTCGATAGTCGTTCCAACCAATTCTTCTTTTCCACCCGGTACAATTGCTCCAGTACCATCCCGTTCTTTAATAACGGTGTCTACAATTTGTACAGACAAACCATTGTCTTCCGCTTGTGCCAATCCAAAATTATCTACATACTCCTGTAGCGAAAAAACTTTCGTTGGAATCAGGTGCAATTTGGTATCAGTGGCCAGCACATTGGTATAGCCGATAAAAGCAGGAACGGCGGTTTGTACACCCGCAACGGAGGGTGGAAAAGTCGGGATCTCTTCGATATAAACTCCCGGAGTGTTATAGGTAGGCATATTTAAAAATTTTATGAGTAAATTAAACTATCTTCTTCATGGTAATTTCATAATCAATGGCGGCGGCGGCGGAATAATCGGTGAGTTCATCTTTATAAATCCGAATGATTCCGATGGCTTTACCTTTGGCCATTCGGGTATTGACCTGTAAAATATAATCGGCCAATTTTCCATTTAAGGAATTTCGCTCGGTAAATAAATAAGCACCATCTTCTAATTCGATGGAAGCTTTTGTGATGGTTCCGGCAAAAGAATAATCATTGGCATAACCTCCTCCTTGTGCAATCTCATCGATAAAAAGTCTTGCGGTATCGGTGTTGTTTTTTCTCCAAACAAACTTATTGGGAAAGAAAGTGGCCAGGTCTTCCAAGCCTGTTTCTCCTGTGGTAGAAAGTTCTACTTGTGGGCTTATTAGGTTATTGATAAGGTTATCGTAATACAATTTGACCGATTCCCCGCTAGGTAATTCAAAGGCGGCCACTTGATCAAAAGGCTTCATTTGATGTAAGATGCTATTGGGTTTTATGCTTACCGAAAAAGAAAAAGCCTCTTTGTTTCTCAATTTTCGGAGGGGTTCTTTTACGCCTGGATTT
Source organism: uncultured Saprospiraceae bacterium (assembly GCA_938015925.1). GTDB lineage: Bacteria > Bacteroidota > Bacteroidia > Chitinophagales > Saprospiraceae > CALLVY01. The sequence continues at coordinate 5,007 of CALLVY010000200.1, read as the reverse complement.
CGTTCTATTTTTTCTACGATTACGAGGGCGCCGTTTTCTATGGGTTTGTAAATCCAGTTTAATTGCTTTAGCAATTGTGCACATTCCAGAGTAGGTTGAATCACAAAGTCCTCCTTGCTAATCCCCGCAGGATAGGCATCGTGTTTTATGGATATTTTGAATAATTTTTCGTAGTAATAAGCCATTTTACAAACTATTTTCTCTGCGATCAATGGAGGTAATTACGGATGCTTCTTCTCCTTCATCTCCGAAGATGGTCACCAATCTGACTTTGTACATTACCGATGGATAATACTTGCCGCCCAAAATTCCCCAGAGGTGATTGAGTTGTTCGAAGGTCATTGAATAGTAATCGAAAATGAGTTTTTCGATGAGCGGAGCGGCATTAAAATTGGGAATATCGCTGCCCGTAAAGACCATTTTTTTTTGAAAGCAAAGGATCAGTTCTGACAAATCTTTTAGTGCTTCGTCATAGGAATTATTGACGGCACTAAAAAGGACATATAAGTTGAGGGAGATCGCAGGATTGTGGTATCGGACTTCCGTTTCACTAATGGAGGTATAGGTTTTGGCATTTCTCAAAACGGCATCTTGTTCTACATTGACAACCGACATAATGATTCGGCCTTCTTGGTCGCCCAGATTGGCTCCAAATTCGTACTGTGCGATATTTTCCAGTATTACTTTTGGAGGGCTATTGGGGTCTGCCAATTCGGCATTGACATAGGTTTTGATTTCGTCTAGGGCTTTTTGGATGACCACTTATCGGATTGTTTTGGTTAAAGGTTATAGTATCTTACAGGTCTCGATTTAGAGCTCTTGGAATATTTGATTAAACTCTCCTTCTTCAATCAGTTCTCGAATAATGGTGATGACATTTTCTTTAGAACAATTTTCTACCAATACCATATTATTCGCTTGAAAGTATTTCCCTGATAAATATTCTCCTGTTTTTTGATGATGCAATTTTAACTGCTCAATACTTTTATAGGAAAAAAAGGAAGCGATGAATTTTTTTTGCGTGCTTAATTCAACAATAACATCGGTGTAATCATAAGAGGAATCAATTGTATTGAGTGCTTGCTTATCAATTGACAAATGGAGTCTTTGGATTTTCACTGGAGTTAAAAATTGAACTGCTTTTCAAATCGGAGTCCATGCACTAAATTTGACGGAATTATTCTGATTTTTTCTTTGTAGTATTTTGAAAAAAATAATTTAGCTCCGTCACTCAAGACTCCTAAACACTTTCAATTTCACTATTAAATTTTCAGCAAACAAGCATCATTCCACCAAAGGGCTCCGTTTGAAAACTAACGGGTAATAATCAAAACTAACGCGCGATCATCAGTTTGATAAAATTGCTTTTTCGTCGTTTCGAAACGGGCACCATGGAATCGTCGGCCATTTGCAGGGTGCCTTCTTTGTAGTACTTTTTGATGTGGGAAGGATTGATCAAATGGGATTTGTGGGTTGAAAAGAATCGGTGTTTTTCCAATTGTTTGACAAAGACACCAATGTGATGGGAACTGAGAATATCCGATTTGTTTTTGGTGACGATGCGTGTGCAACGTTGGAATCCTTCGCAACGAATGATGTCTTGCACGGGAATAAAATCATAGCCATCCATGGTTGGGATAGGAAACAAATCATTGAGTGGCGGCTGGTCACGTAGGTCGTGTAAGAGCAATTCATTTTCTTGTATTTTCTTTTTGGTCTTTATCCGGTATTCGGCGATATGGATAGCATCTGTCAGCTCTGTTGTTTCAATGGGTTTGAGGACAAAGCCGCTGACTTGGTATTTGACGGCGTCAAGTGCCAGCTTATCAGAATGGGCGAGTAAAATCGTTTCGAAGCTAAAACGGGAAAGGCGATCGAGCATTTGAAAACAATTGCCTTTAGGCATTTCTGTTTCGAGAAACAAAAGATCCGGAGTTGATTGTTCGATCATCGCCAAAGTTTCCTGGCAAGATTTTGCTTGTCCACAAAGCGTAATTTGTGGATGAATATCACCGATACTTCTTTCAATAGTCTGAAAGGTTTGGGCTTCGTGACCAACTATGATTGCATTAATCATTGGAGTGTAATGGTTTTCTGGTCAGGTGTTTAAAAAAAATAAAAATGGAACTTGTTAAATTATTCTGATTTTAAAAATCAGTCCATGAGTAGGTCAGGTAACAAGTTATTTATGGTAGGTTTCTCTTAGCTAATTATTGAAAATCAAACGATCATCTTATCAAAAAACTAAAACAGTTATGTATAAAATTAAATGTAATTTATCTTGCATTCCGTATTTCATCCATTGAATTCAAACCGCCCAAAACCAATTCCTTTTTTTCCTCTTTGCATTTTCAGGCCATCTTTTTCTGACAAAAAATAGTGCTCTTCTTTCGATACAAGAACAGCAAGACTAAAAAAGAGAAGTTCATTTAGAAAATATTCTTCCATTCTCTGCGAATAAAGAAGTCTCCCAAAAAACAATGTTAGCTAGCCAAGCCAGCAATGATGTAAAAATAAACTTCAAGTCTTCCTGCTTTCGACAATATTCTTTTTTGCTCAAAACCCTTTAAAAACATAGCAATATCAGGCCTTCACTCGACAAAACGAATAAAAGAAACTCATCGAAAAACATTACAAGTTCAACTCAATGAATGTCATTCATTGAACCTAAGTAATTCTGGCGGTCAGTAAGATGTATTATTGAGTTTTGATTAAAACTCAAATCTTAAGAAAAGAAAAAGGTGAAGTATAAAGCAATCATCTATTTTTAAATCAAAATCCTATTTGATAAAGAACGATAATTTTCAAACATTTAGTCTTTGTTTTATTAAAAGCCAAAATTAAAATACCCTTTCAAAAAAACACTTTACAATCACATATAAACTTTTAATTATTTATAAAGTTAGTTATTCTATTCCTATTTAACAAACTGTTTTTAATATTTTTATTTTTACTATCCAATTTTCCAACAATTTACATTCAAAAATAAAGGGTTCTATTTTTATAGGAAAAATTATGCTCACTCGCCCCTAATCCATTGCGGTCTCTTCTTTTCAATACGACTTTTATTGCTGAGTACAGGACAGTTCGACACCGGAGAACCATGAGGCACGAACTAAAAGTTGGAAAAGATAAAAAGTGTATAAGTTTTTTCCCGCAGATCGCGCAGATTTCGCTGATTTTTTTTACGATCGAGCGTCCAACATCAGCGAAATCTGCGCGACACCTAACTTTTTGTCCTGTACTTAGCTTTTATTGTTAACAAAAGATCAAATCAAGAAATTCTCAAAAGTAAAAAAGAGGAAAAGGTACTTAGCAAATACCTTCTCCTCTTTTATGTAAAATTTTATTTTTCCTCTGACGCTTGCCTACTTAGTGCTTCGCTTGCGCAATCATACTTTCGCACCAGCTTTCACTTCTTCCACTATCTCAGGATTGAGCAAAGTAGACACATCACCGAGATTGGAAACATCGCCGGAGGCAATCTTGCGTAGGATTCTTCGCATGATTTTTCCAGAGCGCGTCTTTGGCAATCCTGGAACAATCTGAATCAAATCTGGTTTGGCAATTGGGCCAATCACCTTGGCGACCACTGCGCGAACTTCTTTGATAAACACTTCTTCATCGGTGATTTCATCTTGAGTAATCACATAAGCATAAATGCCCTGCCCTTTGATCGCATGTGGATAACCGACAACGGCGCTTTCTACCACATTAGCATGTTCATTGATCGCATTTTCTACTTCTGCTGTTCCCAGGCGATGCCCCGATACATTGATGACATCATCTACGCGACCAATAATCCGATAGCGACCATCTTCATCTCGACGAGCACCATCTCCAGTAAAATACATATTTTCAAATGCCGAAAAATAAGTTTGTCGACAACGTTCGTGATCGCCATAAGTGGTTCGCAACATAGAAGGCCAGGGAAATTTAATACACAGCAAACCTTCCACATCATTTCCCAAAACTTCCTTCCCTTCTGTGTCTACCAAAACAGGTTGTATCCCCGGCATCGGATAAGAAGCATAACAAGGTTTGGCATCGGTGATTCCCGGAAGTGGTGTAATTAAAATTCCTCCCGTCTCCGTTTGCCACCAAGTATCAATGATTGGGCAATTGCCTTTTCCAATTTTTCTATCATACCAATGCCAAGCTTCTTCATTGATGGGTTCTCCAACGGAACCAATAATTTTTAAGCTACTCAGGTCATAAGGATCGACATATTTATCGCCTTTGGCCATGAGTGCGCGAATGGCCGTCGGAGCGGTATAAAATTGATTCACTTGATGTTTGTCACAAATTTCCCAAAAGCGTCCGGCATCCGGATAAGTGGGTACTCCTTCAAACATCACCGTAGTCGCTCCCGCCAAAAGTGGACCATACACGATATAAGAATGTCCGGTAATCCAACCAATATCCGCTGTACACCAATACACGTCTCCTTCTTGATACTGAAAAACATTTCGGAAAGTAGAGCAAGTATAAACCATATAACCGCCACAGGTATGTACCACGCCTTTCGGCTTTCCGGTAGAACCCGAAGTGTATAACATAAACAGCAGGTCTTCACTAGACATCACTTCCGCCGGGCAATCCGCGCTTTGATTATCAACTGCTTCGTGCCACCATTTATCAAGGGACTCCTTCCAAGTCACTTCGCCACCTGTATTCTTATGAACCAAAACTGTTTCGATACTCACACAGTCCATTGCGATGGCTTCATCAACCACTGCTTTTACCGGAATATTTTTGGCACCTCTCGCATTATAGTCAGAGCAAATGACCATTTTACAAGTCGCATCTTTGATGCGGTCTGCCAGAGCCGTAGCGGAAAAACCAGCAAAGACGACCGAGTGAATGGCTCCAATCCGAGCACAGGCCAATACGCCTATGGCCAATTCGGGTACCATCGGCATATAGAAACAAACGCGGTCTCCTTTTTCAATGCCATTGGCTTTGAGGGCGTTGGCGGTTTTGCAGACTGCTGCGTGTAGTTCTTTG
>CALLVY010000199.1 GCA_938015925.1 uncultured Saprospiraceae bacterium | reverse complement strand
AAATCAGAAGAAAACGATAAGTTCTTTCTTTGTTCATGGTGTTTGCTTAAGGCAATAACAAAAAGCCATAATCTTCCTCCGGAAGTTTGGCTAAGATTATTAATCAGTTGGAAAAGTTTTTAACGGGACTGTTTTGGTTCTATGTGTAAGTGGATCAGTTTCTATTTGGGTACTTATAGATCGAGTAATTAGTGCTTCAAAACCCAAATTTTAAAGGTCTATTCTACTAAATATTGGCAACGAAAATTATGCCAAAGCCTTTATTTATAAGCAATTAAAGCCTTTTGAAACTAAGATGCCAATGGCATTTAACGGTTAGTTAGGACTTTAAGGCCCCCCTCTTGTAATTTGGGAAAAGAATTAATTATATAATCAACTCTTAATCAAACTAAAACAAATAACTACTTAGTATAATGTATTAAAAGAAGGTTAAATTCTCATTGGAAAGAAAAAATAGAGATTTAGGGAGAAAAGGTGGGAATTTTGACGAAAGATTACTTTTTCTAGCTTATTAGAACAAGCAATCCAGGATTACCAGAGAACCCAAGATGAGGCTCGCAATCCCATTGGTAGTAAAAAAAGCAAGATTTACTTTACTGAGATCATCTGCCTTTACCAAGAGATGTTGATAGACTAGCAGGGCTACAAAAATGCCAGCTCCCAGCCAATGCAACCAGCCCAATTGCGTATACGTTTCTTGCAATTGATAGGCGGCCATAAGGATTAAAGCAGCACAAAGCAAATGTAGGAGATTAGAGAATTGTAAGGCTTTAGTTCGGCCTAACCTTACCGGAACAGATTGTAAATTAAGGGAACGATCAAATTCTTCGTCTTGCAAAGCATAAATGATATCGAATCCACTGACCCAAAAAAGGACGGCTGTAGCATATAGCAATGGAATATAATCAAAACCACCACCAGCAGCTAGATAGGCACCTATTGGCGCCAAGGCCAAGCCGAGTCCGAGTACAAAATGGCACAAATAGGTAAATCGCTTCGTATAGCTATAGCCAAGGATCACCAGTAAGGCAATTGGAGAAAGCATAAAACAAAGCGGATTGATAAACCAGGTACAGATTACAAAAAGTAAACAATTGGCGAAGACAAAGAACAAAGCAGATTGAGCGGAGATCGCTCCAGCAGGAATTTCACGAGTGATGGTACGTGGGTTTTTTTCATCAATATCTCGATCCAAATAGCGGTTAAAAGCCATGGCTGCGCTCCGTGCAAAGATCATACAAAGCAGGACTAAGATAAAGTTGAGCCAGTTGATCCCCTCTCCTAACTCCAAGGTTGCCAAAAAGAAGCCTAATAATGCAAAAGGCAAGGCAAAGATGGTATGACTGAATTTGATAAGAGAAAGGTAATTTTTCATTGATCAGTTAGTTGATGCAATCTAAGTAATTTGATGGAAAGCGTTTGAAAGAAGATTTAGAAGCAATCGCTTTGATTCCCGAAATTACTGATATAAAAAAGCCTGCGCAAATTTTGTTCAATTTGCACAGGCTTTTTTGTAATGTTCTTCCTAAGAACTCAATAATTATTGAGCAGCAGGAGCAACAGGAGCAGCTGGAGTTGCAGCACCTTCAGGAGCACTAACTTCTCCTTTGATGGTCAAGAAAGACTGAACAGGGTCAGTATTAGCAGTGATAGTCACACGCTTGCTCTGAACTCCTTTCTTTCCTTTAGAATCAAACTGTACTTGGATTTCACCACTTCCCCCTGGAGGAATTGGATCTTTTGGCCAGCTAGGTACAGTACATCCACAACTTCCTTTTGCGTTGCTGATGATTAAAGGCTCGCTACCAGTATTGGTAAACTTATAATTGTGATTTACTTTTTCTCCTTGGTCAACAGTACCATAGTCGAATTCTGTTTCAGACCATTCTACAGTAGTAGTTGGGCCAGTAGGAGCAGCTGGTTCAGCTGGCTTAGCAGCAGCAGCAGGTGCAGCAGCATCTGGACTTACAGCGTTTCCTGCAACTTCAAGACCTTGACGAGCAGCATCACGCACATCGTTTTTGGCACCGAATAGTCCATCAAATGCACCAGTAAAATTGGCGATTAATAATACTGCTACTAAACCGAGCAGTCCAAGTTGAATTTTCTTAGAATTTTCCATTATTCAATTTAATTTTGATTGATTTATTTAATTAATTGTTGAATCTGAGTGCAAAAGTAAGTGTTTTTTCCAATTCCTGTCAATATTTTTTTAACAGGATTGTAGATATACTATTGATTGACTCTACTTACAAAAGTAAGCCAAGCAGTGAAAAAACCCTGTTAATGAAGCTGCAATAATTGTTAATGAGTTGTTAACGAAGATTTAACAAAATTTAGCTCCTCCTAACTACTACCTTATTCTGCATTCTTCGTTCCATATACATCGTAATAATTAATCTTTCCATTTGCGGAGAAACCAGATAACTTGTCCGCCACTTGTTTTCTATCTCCCACTACTAATATGTGAGCACGATCAGGGGTAATGTATTTTTTAGCCATTGCTTGTACATCGGCCACATTTACTTTGCTCAACCTTTCTAAATAAGTATTATAATAATCCGCAGGCAAGTTATAGCGCACAGTATTCAAAGCAAAACTCGCCACGGTACCAGGGTTTTCCAGAGAACGGGCAAAACTTCCGGCAATTACATTTTTAACCATATCCAATTCATCCTGGCTAACCAATTCGTCGCGGAGTCGATTGAGTTCAAAAAGCATTTCTACGATAGAGCTATCGGTCACCTCATTTCTTACGCTAGCTCCTGCTGTAAAATAGCCCACCAAACGATCCGAAGACAAACGAGATCTTGCGCCATAGGTATACCCATTGGTTTCTCTTAAATTTTGATTGAGTCTACTTTGGAAAAAACTACCAAGCAAGGTATTCATAACCCTACTTTTAATTGCATCCTCTGCCCCGGGCTTTAGGTCAACCGGATAAGTAACTGCAATAACAGACTGCACCGCATCGGTTTTATTGACAAAATCGAGCGAAGTTTCCATTGGAGCGACAGGAGTAGCTGGTTTCTTATATTCCACAACAGAACCAGAGGATTTCCATTTTCCAAAATGTTCTTCTAATAATGGTTGAGCTTCCGCTTTAGAAATATCTCCGACCACCACCAGGCAACCAAATTCGGGTTGAAAAAATCTATCGTAATATTCTTTACATTTTTCAACAGTAACATTTTCCAAACTCAACTCCGTTACGATCTCACCATAAGGGTGATCTTTTCCATAGCGCAATACCTGCGCAACATTGGAAGCAATAGCATTCGGATCTTCTTTCGCTTGAGCTAAGGAAGAAAGCGTTTGCGTTTTTAATTTTTCAAATTCTTCCTTTGGAAAAGTTGGATGGTATAAAACGTCTGCCATAATTTCTAGTAAACTAGGAAAATGCTTACTTAGTGAAGCTCCTGAAATTCCATTTGAACTTGTATTCAAACTAGCTCCCATAAAATCTACTGCTTCATCAATTTCTCCTTTCGTTCGGCTGTCGGTTCCTTTGCTGAGCATATCTCCAGCCAGGCTTATATAGCCTGCAAATTCTTTTTCTCTAATACTAGGAAGATCCAAACTCAACTGGATGGAAACTCTGGGCACCTTGTGGTTTTCTACCAAAATAACCTTTAGGCCATTGGTTAATTTAAATTCATCAGGAGTACCAATTTCAATTACTGGAGCAGGGCCTGGCTTTGGCACCTGCGCACGAAAATCCTCCGTAAGGGTACTTCCTACTTCTTCTGTTTTTTTTATCACCTCTCCGGTTTTCGGAGTACACTGACTAAAGAACACAAGAGCTGTTAGAGCGAATAATATCTTTTTCATTTTCTATTTTTTTATCAGACTATAAAGAGTCTTCTTATTTTAAATGGTTCTTATGTAGTCCTAAGGTTTTTTAGAAACCTTGGGTAAATAATGAAGCACTACCCTATTCTCCGGAACCAAATACTTTTGTGCAACACGTTGAATATCTTCTCGGGTGACTTTTAGGAAACGATCCAATTCGGTATTGATCAAATTAGAGTCGCCGAGATACATATAATAATCTGCCAATGATTCCGCGATTCCAGCAATGGTACTATTAGAGGTTACAAAACTAGCTTCTACCTGGTTGCGCAATTTCTGAAATTCTCTTTCTCCAATCAATTCGTTTTGCACCTTGATAAATTCAGCATTCATCGCTACTTCCAAGTCTCCCAAAGAAACGCCCTGATTGGCAATACCAAAAGCCAGATTCACTCCTGGATCTTCTAAAGAAAAAGGAAAGCTTCCAACAAAAACTGCTTTCTGTTGTTCGTCGACCAAAGACTTATAAAGACGGCTACTTTCTCCATCCGACAACAAAGTACTCAACATACTCAAAGCATAATAGTCAGGAGTTCCTTGTGCGGGAATTCGGTAAGTTTGGACTACAGCGGGCAATTGAATATTGTCATAAATTGTGTCTTTTATTTCGCCACCAAGTGGAGGTTCTACGATTTCTGGTCGATAGATTTCTTTGGTTCCACGAGGAATACTTCCGAAATATTGTTGGATCATGGCCTTGGTCTCTTCCACATTAATATCTCCAGCAATACTCAACACCGCATTATTAGGCACGTAAAATTCTTTATAAAATCCAACATAGTCTTCATCTGTTGCTGCATCTAGATGATCCATCGAACCGATCACCGACCAGCGATAAGGATGCACTTTAAAAGCCCTTTTCATCGACTCTTCCAAAACACTTCCATAAGGTCTGTTGTCAATTCGCTGACGGCGTTCTTCTTTCACCACCTGTCTTTGCGTTTCTATTCCAACCTTTTCTACCTTGGCATGCAACATCCGCTCTGATTCCAACCAAAGTCCTGTTGCCAGGTGATTCGATGGCAAAAGATCATAATAAAAAGTTCGATCATTAGAGGTATTGGCATTATTGGTTCCACCAGCGCGGGAAATATAATCATCAAATTCGCCCCGTTTTATATACTTAGAACCTTCGAATAATAGGTGTTCAAAAAAGTGAGCAAAGCCTGTACGATTTGGGTTTTCATTTTTAGAACCGACATGATACATGACACTGACTACTACATTGGGGGTAGAATGATCTTCATGGAGGATGACGTGCAAGCCATTGTCCAATTTGTAATCGATGTACTCAATTTTATTCATTTGAGCAGAAAGATTACTAAGGACAAAAAACATTGCGCAAAAAGTAATTAGATTTTTCAGCATTGTTATTTATTTATTTGATTCTCTGACAAATTTTGTGGTCAAAGAACGATTTATTTTCGGCGAAAGATAAGAAATGGATTCTAGTAAAATGCAAGAGAAGGCTTAGATTTTAGTAAAGGGTCGACTAAACGCGGGTTAGTGTAGACAAGAGGATCGGATCATTGAGACTTCCGGCTTAGGAATTCCCTTCTAGCTTCACCAAATCTTTTAAGGCTTCATTGGATAAATCACCAATCCATTGCTCTCCGGTAGAAACAGCAAGATTGGCCAATTCTTTTTTCTTTAGTAACAATTCATTTATTTTCTCTTCAAAAGAACCTTGGGTAATCAGGCGATGAACCATCACTTTATTTTGCTGTCCGATGCGATATGCTCGATCTGTGGCCTGGGCTTCTACTGCCGGATTCCACCATAAGTCATAGTGAATCACATTGTTCGCTGCGGTGAGATTGAGGCCGGTTCCACCCGCTTTTAGCGACAAAATAAAAATGCGATTGGCACGGTTGTTTTGAAAATCTTCGACCATGGCATCCCGATCTTTGCGTGCGACACCACCGTGAAGAAAAGCGATTTCCAAACCAAAGGCTGCTTCCAACATCTCTACCAACATTTTTCCCATTTCTTGATACTGGGTAAAAATCAGGGTTTTCCCACCACTATTTCTAATCTCGCTTAGTAGTTCAAAAAGCATTTTGGTTTTGCCCGATAATTGTGGGTCGGCCTTTCCTTTTTTGAGAAAATGTTTGGGATGATTACACACTTGTTTGAGCGCAGTAATCAATTTGAGCACCAAGCCTTTTCTGGCGATGCCTTCTGCCCCATCGATGGCATTCATGGTCGTCTCAATGACATTTTGATAAATGGCGGCTTGCTCTCCGGTGAGTTGACAGAATTGGTCTTTTTCAATCTTGTCGGGTAAATCTTTGATAATGGATTTATCCGATTTTAATCTCCTCAGAATAAATGGGCTGGTTATTTTTCTAAACTGTTCCAGCTTTATTTGGTCTCGATCCGCTTCGATGGGTTTGGCAAAATTTTCTTTGAACTTAGCGAGAGAATTCAAATAACCCGCATTGGTAAAATCAAAGATACTCCAGTATTCACTCAAACGATTCTCTACCGGCGTCCCACTCATGGCAATTTTAATCGGAGCCTTTATTTTTTTGATGGCTTTGGTTTGAGCAGTCCCTGGGTTTTTGATATTTTGGGCTTCATCAATGGCGAGTAGTAACCATTTTTTCTTTTGGAGAATCGCCGCATCTGTCCTGGCAACACCATAGGTCGTAAGCATAATATCTACTTCGGAAAGTTGGTCTAATTGGCGTTGGCTTCCGTGATAGATCATGGTCGATAAAGCAGGGGCAAATTTGATGATTTCTTTTTCCCAGTTGGTCAAGAGTGTGGTCGGTACGATGATGATTGCTTTTTGGGCACCTAGTTCTCCATCTTCTTTTAATTTCAACAAAGTGGTAATCACTTGCAGGGTTTTCCCCAAGCCCATATCATCGGCGATCAAACTACCAAAGCCAATTCTAGAATTTTTATACAACCATTTATAGCCACTCAATTGATAAGGTCGCAAGGTAGCTTTTAAGCCTTTGGGCAGCTTTACTTTTTCTCCATCCAATAAACGTTTGATTACTTTTTGAGTCTTTTTATCCAGATGAACTTTGGCGCCCTGATAATCTTCCGTTAGCGCGATTTGAAGCAATTGATTCGGCTTTAATGTCGGAGGATTTTCCATGCGTTGAATCAAAGCCTGAATTTCTTTTTCATCAAAGAAAACAAATTGATCATTCAGTTTCACAATCCCTGAATACTCTTGAACCAACTTGACAAATTCCGTTTCCGAAAGCATTTGATCGCCGACTGAAATCTTCCATTGAAACTGCAACATTTCTTCCATATTCACCAGAGAAGGTGTTTTGATCACTCCACTTTCTTCTTTGCTTTCTAATGCAATGGACATTCGCGGGCGCATCAATTTGCGCAAAGCTTTTGGTAATAAAACCTTGATGCCAAACAAGCGAATCATCGGGACAATTTTGAACAATATTTCGACAAATTGCTCCGAATCAAAAAAGAGTTCTTTTTCTCCATTGGAGGCTACCAGGTCATTGATTTGTGGAAAATATTCCGACAACATAGACAGATCGCGCAGCAAGGGCATTCTGATATTTTGGTGCTTGCTTTTTCCTAGCACCTCCTTCAAAGGAATAGGAGTATTTAATCTTCCTCCTTTCTTTTGTGCGGCAATATTTACGCGAAAGCCTACTCCTTCTTCTTCCTCTATTTGGAAAAGAGGGACCACATTCTTTTCGACCATAAAAAAACGATTGAGCCATAATTGAATATGGCTTGGATTTTCTTTGGTCTCGTAGGTTTTAAAATTTAGGATTGCTCCGTTGAAAAACAAATGTCCAATTTCATGATCTGCATAGCGATAATCCAGGTGATGGTTATTTTTTACCAGATCATTTAGAAACAGCGAAAGCAAGGCAGGAACCTTATCTTCATCAATGGGTTCAGAAATCTCTTTTCCTTTTTTATAAAATAAGAGATCGGTTTGGCAAATGGATCGTATGCCATCAAAAAGGCTGCGCACCGTTGGATTGAGAATCGCAGGTAACCAGCGGATTTTATAGTGCTTGGTTCCTACTCGAATTAGCTGTGGAATAACTGCGGATTGGATCAATAATTTTCTCGCAAATTGCAATAAGAGGAGTAGGCTTTTTAGTGCTGGTGAATATCTGACAAAATCACTCCATGGAATGTTTTGTAAAAAATCAAACATGGCGGATTGCTCATCGAAAGAATCTATTATTTTACCTTTATGGTTTCGAAAAGTACTATTTAAAAAATCGCCTTCTTCGTCCAGTAAAATTTCAATGGCTTCGATATTATCCAAACGGTTTTGTTCCAATTTTTCCTCCGGCGGAATCGTTTTTTTAGTCAGCGATTTGGCGATGCCACTGTAGGCCAATTGCAGGATTTTTTTAAAGTCGCCATTCGGATAAAAAACCGGATGCTCTGAAAGAATGGCCAATAGATCTGTTCTACAATCTGGAATTCGAGAAAAGTCTAATTGCTGAAAAACCTCCTCCTCCCATTCTACCATTTCTTTCGACTCGCCAAAACCCTGGCTGAGATCTTCCAGCGAAGGAATGTAAATTTCCTTTTGCCCTTGCACCGTATATCCAATGCCTTCTAACCCTTTAAACAAATCAAAATCATGTAGTTCAAAAACAAGAAAGGGGTTTTTATCAATTTCGTTAGCGACCAGATACAGCACAGCGGCCATGTGTTTGCAAGGAACGGCCCAGTCAGGACAAGAACAAGCCCCTTCCAAATCATCCCAAGAATCTGGGAATAGGGCAATGCCTTTTTGGCTGCAACTCTCCATGAGTTCTGTGGGCAATTCGCGATTGAGTAATTTGGATAAATAAAGTGGATTGGAAGTCACAATTTCTATGATCCTGGCTTTAGCGGTAGCGGAAAAGTCTGGGATGGTAAATTGGACTTTATAGGGAGTAGCAAGAGAACCTTGTACTTTTGCGCTGATCTTATTTCTATTGAGTAGAATATCTTTGGCCAGTCCTTTATTGGCATAAGTTCGACCGCGGGGCAATCTATTGGAATAGTCAATATTGGCCAAGGCATTGAGCCATTGTTTTCCCCACCAAGTATGGCCATATTTTTTTCTCATACAGATTAAAGTCTACCTTTTTAATTACAAGTTGGGAAAGGTAAAAACTCTTCCTATTTTTTCAAACAAAAAACGGCTTTAAGTTTCCAGAGGAAATTAAAGCCGTCGTATTTTTTAGTAAAATTCTTTTAAATTGGATCAAACCATTTTATCCGCACAAGTCGAACTGGCAAAAGCATCGGGTTTTGCTTTAAAAACAAATCCCATTCCTAGGATATAGCCCATCGCTTCGCTTAGAGCGGTATTGGATTTAAAGTGTGGATCAGTATTAATATCTGCATGAACTTCTAAGGCAACATCATGTGCATCCAACAGATCACACAAAGAATAAGCAACTTCTACAGAACGAGCCACCTCCAAAATCATTCGTTCGCGAATGCCCATTTGCTTTTCCATTTTGTAATTGCTGATAAACATAAATCCTCCCTTTTTTTCCCGAAGGAAAACAATTACAGAGGCAAATTCGGCCACTTTTCCTTTGACCTGAGAATCCGTACCGATACAAATTTTCAGTTTATAACCAGCGGCTTTTTCGCGGATAATCGTCTCTTTTACAGCCTCCACAATAGGTTTTTCGATGGCTTGTCCATTTAATCGTCTCCAGTGCATAAGCTTTTCTTTTTTTCTAAAGTTATCAAATAGCGTTCAATATTGCCAGCCATTTATCTTTTTTTTTCAAATAAATAATTGTCTGATAACAAATGATTTAACCTATGATTGACAATAAAAAGTTCCATTTACCCAAATAATATTGCTCAAAAGTTAGCCTAAGCAGACAAGATCGGATAAAGAATTACTGAGATATTCCTTCTAAATGGCTTCAAAACAAGACCTAGTCTAAACCCTCCAATCATTTCTCAATTCTCCTTTTCCGTTTAAGCTAACTTATGATCCTAGGGTTCTTAAAAGTCCCTACTTTTACCTATTTTTGATATTAAGAACGCCTTTCGAACAACCTTATACTTTTCAGATACGTCTATCTTATAAATTAAAATTCTTCATAAATCGAAACCTCAAATGAATAAACCAATTAGACTCTTCTACCCTCTTTTCTTCCTATTCTTTTCTATTAATTATCTGCAAGCAACCACCATTAGTCCTTTTCCAAATCTCGGAGAAATGGCCAAAGCCAGCCCCGCAGTCGTGCTCGCTAAAGCACAAAGAAACTTTACCGCAGATATTAATGGTACTACCCGCTACCGAACGACGCTTAAAGTTGTAGAACACATCAAAGGGGCTCTGGCAGAAGGAGACCAATTTGTGCTACAAAATTACCGTGCTACGATTGGGGATCTGGAAAGAATCATTTGGGGGGATTTAGAATTAGAAGAAGGAAAAACGTACCTACTCTTCCTCAATCCTATGGATGATGGGCTGTGGCAAACCACCATGCTTTCCTATGCTGCTTTCGAACAACACATTCGCAATGACGAAGAAGTATTGGTGCCTTTTGACATGGGAACAGAGGTTCATTTTCACTTGACTCCCAATCAACCACAACCTGAAAACTTAGCTGTTTTTAAATCCAAACAGTTGACTGGTATGCTTAAAGAGGTGGTCCAATCTATTGGAACTTGGGATCGCAGCAAAGCAACGACTACTTACAACCCAGCTTCTTTTGCAGCAGGATCCAGAAGTGTCCCTCCGGGGCATTGTACTTTCATCTCTAATACGGCGAACCCTGCCAGATGGGAAAATATTGAAACGACCGCACTGCCTGTTCGATTTGGAGTGGCTGGTGATCCTGGCTGTGCAACCGAAGCTGCGGAAATAGCTGCTGCCATTGGAAGTATTAATACTAATTATGCTGGACTCACTTTGGCCAATTCTGGTACCCATGCATATGTGCCCTCCTGCGGAGGAGGAGAAGGAGCCACCGACTCTGAATTTACAGCATGGGTAAGCACCAATCTAGGTACTACCAGAACTCACCTCATTCAATTTGATGACCCTTGTTCTGAAATCGCGGACTTGGTTGGTTGTAATGGTACACTTGCCTTTGGTGGACTCTATTGGTTTAGTTCCACCCATATGTATAATGGTGCATCTTGGCAAACTGCTGCTTATGGTTATGTCGTAGTCAATAATGGTACTGGTGCTTGCCAATGTGGCGGAGGAACAGATTATGAGATCATGATGACGCATGAACTCACGCATTCTTTAAACATTGGACACATTGCCGCAGGAACTGGTTCTGCCAACATGAATCCTTCCTGTTGTAATAGTATCAGTGCTTTGGACATCCAATGTCTTGATTATATTTATTCGACCATCGTGGTTCCTGTAGAGATAACTAGTTTTACTGGTCTGGCAAAAGACAAAAGCATTCAACTAGATTGGGCAACTGCTTCAGAAACGAATAATGATTTTTTCCTTTTGGAAAAACGAAATGCAGATGGCTCCTACTCTACTATCGCTAAAGTCGAAGGTGCTGGTAATTCGCTAAAAGAATTGGATTACAATTACATCGACCAAAGACCAAGTATTGGTACCAATTATTACCGACTTTCACAAAATGATTTTAACGGAGACAAGGAAGTAATCAAAGAGATTGCAGTAGATTTCTTTAGCCAATTGGTCATTGACATTCGTCCAAATCCATTGAGTGGTGACGTTTTACAGTTCCAAAGCGTTACGGATAAAAAAGGAGATTTGACGATAGAAATATTTGACCTAACCGGAAAAACGGTTTATCAATCG
>CALLVY010000198.1 GCA_938015925.1 uncultured Saprospiraceae bacterium | reverse complement strand
CCCCGTTCGCGAACTTTCTAAACAATTTTGTGATGAAGTGGATGCAATTTGGGAAGAATTAGTAGAAGCCGGCGGTGGTCGGTATCCTGCTGATGATCCTAAATATCCAAATGATCTCAAAGGCAAGAAAAACAAAGATGTAACTACGCGCATCCTTGTTGATGGTGGTAAAGGAGAAGAGCTAAAAGCACGTATCCTTGAAACCCGCGAAAAATTCATGGTTTTTATCGACGAAGCTGACAAAGCCACTTTTGCTGGTAATGTTACTTTAGAAATCGATGACGAATCTTGGAGAAACTCAAAGGATAAAAAAGATTGGACAGAGTACAATTTTAAGCAAATGCCTTTGGGGGCCATCATGCCGATGTTTACCAAATTTAAAAATGATGCAAAAAGTACTGAATCTGCTGTTTTGAATTACCTTATGGGTAAAGTAGGTGGTGAGGATATCGTTTTGGATAAATTCCAAGTGGTTTCTTCTCCTAAGAAAACCTACATTATCAAAGGAGACAAATTTGAAACGGATGTATTCTTAAGTGCTTCTGCTTCTGCTTCTTCTAATACAGGAGTTTCTATTAGTGTAAACGGTAGAGGATTACCTGTGAAGGATGGAGTCGCTAAGTTTTCAACAACTGGTAGCTCTACTGGTGTACAAAAATACACCGCATCCATCACTGTAACCAACCCAGTAACTAACGAAAAAAATACCTACAAAGGTAATTTCGAATACGAAGTTGGTCTTAGATCCGTTACAGTATCTGCTGATAAGATGAATGTATTCTACATTGGTGTTGAAAACCCTGTAACTGTATCTGCTGCTGGTGTATCCAGTAATGATATGAAAGTAAATGCTACAGGAATCACACTCAAAAAAGCAGGAAAAGGTAAGTTTATTGCCACTGCTAACCGCCCAGGTGAAGCCAAAATTACGGTTTCAGGTGGAGGATTGCAGGCTACCAATTTTGACTTCCGTGTAAAACGTATCCCTGATCCAATGGCCCGATTGAGTAAAAGCTCAGGTGGTTCAATGGGTAACGGAGAGTTTAAAGCGCAAGCTGGTGTTGGTGCATTCCTTGATAATTTTGATTTCGATGCCAAATGTAAAATTGCAGGATACAATGTAACTTACGTTGCAAAACGTCAAGATCCAGTAGAATCTGTAAATGGTGGTGCGAGATACAATGATAAGTCCAAAAGACTCGTTAATCAAGCGAAGCCTGGTGATATCTACTACTTTGACAACGTAAAGGCTAAATGCCCAGGTGACCCTGCTGGACGGAAGATCAACTCTATGGTGTTCAAAATTAAATAGTACTAATCCATAAAGAATTAAGACATGAAGATTGCTTTGAAGTTTCTGTTTGCTGCCCTTTTTGGGGTAATGTTATTTGCCGATACTCCGGCTATTGCTCAGGTACCTGATGTTCCTGAAGTAGGAGAAGCTGGAGATCGACCACTTGATGATATTGTTGAAAAACGTATTATTGACGAAAGAAAAGTTTTAGCCTATCAACCTTTAAGAGAGGCCGATATTTTCTGGGAGAAGAGAGTATGGCGTATCATCGACGTTAGAGAAAAAATGAACCTTCCTTTCGCTTACCCGGAAGAAATGTTTTTCTCCATCTTGATGGATGCTGCAGTAAATGGAGATATCACGGTCTATAGTACAGAAAACGATAAGTTTACGGATAGACTGGAACCCAACGAAGTAGCGACCATGGGAGCTACAGTTGATACAGTAATCACGTTTGATCCAGAGACGTACGAAGAACAAATGCAAATCGTAAGAAATGAACTCAACCCGGAAGATGTTAAACGCTTCCGTCTCAAAGAAGTATGGTTCTTCGATGAAGAAACGTCTACTTTGCAAGTTCGTATCTTAGGTATCGCACCCTTAATTGATGTTAAGGATGAAAACGGAAACTTCCGTTACGAAAAGCCAATGTTCTGGACCTACTACCCGGATTGTCGCGAAATCCTCGCTCGACACAAGGTATTTATGCAAGGCAATGATGCCAGCCCGATTACCTGGGAAGATTTATTAGAGATGCGTTTTTTCTCTAGCTATATCTTCAAAGAGTCGAATGTGTATGACAGACGATTGAAAGAATACCTCACTGGTGTTGATCTACTTTTAGAAGCAGACAAAATCAAGCAGGAAATCTTTAACTTCGAACACGATCTTTGGTCCTATTAATAATAGAATCCATTTCAAAGTAATATCAAACCCTGATGGCCAAGCCATCAGGGTTTTTGCTTTTTATTAAATAAGGCAGGAATCTAAGAATTTCATAACTAGCTTTCCGTTTTAGTAGGAATAGCATTTTTTCAATGCTTAAAAATTTCCTTAAATTGGTATTCTGCTTTTTTGTTTTTCCAAAAAGAAGCGCAAAATGCCATGTAAAGACAGTCAAATAAACTAACTTCAATAGGCTTTTGATAAGTCTCTCTAAAGAAATACAGAGCAGCTGATTTTACTAAAACATACTTAATGTTCTTACTTACCTTAAAGTACAATTCTAGATTTGTCGTATAAGGTGTTATATTTACGAGTAAGAACGAAGAGAAGTAGTTCTGAGAACTAAGCAGGTGGTCAAAAATATCTATATGTTATATCTGAGTTTATTTTTTTATTAATCGAGGCGAATGGTTCCCGATCCTAGCCGTAGCTAGGTGAGGAGGTTCTTCAACGAAGAGTAATAGAAAAAGAAGCCCGAGAGAATACTATAGTTTATTTTGAACACCTGCTTAAGTGCCAGAAAAAAAATAATTTCATTTATTTGATTTTGGTAATCACTTAAAAGTGATTGACTATTTTGGCTAAAGCATGAAAATTTACCGAAACCCTAAAAAAATGAGGAGTTAATTTACTCCATAAACCTTCGGTTTCCATCAAACGACCAATGTAATACATGATAAAACGTTTTCCTTTTTACCGGCAATTAGATCAAATGGATTGTGGGCCAACTTGCCTACAAATGATTGCTAAACATCATGGACGTACCTTTGAACTTACCTATCTAAGAGAACATAGTTACATTGATAGAGAAGGAGTCTCCGTTAGAGGAATAAGTGAAGCTGCGGAGCATATTGGAATGCGTACCCTGGCAGTGAAAATTCCTTATGAATCGGAAAACGAAGATGAAGCAGACTTATTAAGTGTACCATTACCTTGTATTGCGCATTGGAAGCAGAAGCATTTTATCGTCATTTATAAAGTCAATAAAAAATATGTGTGGGTAGCGGATCCTGCGAAAAGTAAATTGCGCCTAAGCCGAAAAGAGTTTGAACGAAGTTGGATTAGTGATCAAAACATGGGGGTAACGCTGCTCCTCGAACCAACCCCCGAATTTTACAATGAAGATGATGCTCCCCTAAATAAGACAGGCTTTAGTTTTTTATTTCGTTATCTAAAACCTTATAAAAGGCTGATTAGTCAGTTGGGCTTAGGTTTACTATTAGGGAGTATTTTTCAATTGATCTTTCCTTTTCTGACTCAAGCCATTGTTGATATTGGTATCGAAAATCAAAACATTGGTTTTATCTATCTCATATTATTGGCACAACTGATGTTGTTTCTAAGTCAGACTGCTGTAAATGTGATTCAAAGTTGGATCTTATTGCATATCGGAACACGGGTAAATGTCGCATTGCTTTCTGATTTTCTAATCAAGTTAATGAAACTGCCGATTGGGTTTTTTGATTCTAAAATGATCGGAGATTTACTACAAAGAATAAATGATCATCGAAGAATAGAAGAATTTTTGACCAACTCCACGCTGACCACTCTTTTCTCTTTTTTCAATCTAATTGTTTTCAGTTTTGTCTTACTGATTTATAATGCGCTGATCTTCGCCATTTTTATCTTCGCGAGTATCTTGTACATTGGATGGATTACTGTGTTTTTGAAGAAAAGGAGAGAAATTGATTTCCTCAATTTTGAACAACTTTCCGAAAACCGGAATGTGCTGATCGAATTGATGCAAGGCATGCAAGAAATCAAATTGCAGAATAGTGAGAAAAAAAGAAGGTGGCAATGGGCCAATATTCAAGCGAGACTTTTTCGGGTAAGTATTCGAGCCTTGACGATTTCTCAGTACCAGGATATCGGAGCTGGATTTATTACTCAACTCAAAGATATTCTTATTTCTTTTGTAGCTGCCAAAGCAGTGATTGATGGAGACATGACTTTGGGGATGATGCTGGCAGTACAATATATCATTGGCCAATTAAATGGTCCGCTTCAACAGATGATTAATTTTATCCGTAGCGGCCAAGATGCCAAAATAAGTATGGAGCGCCTTGGCGAAATCCATACCATGGAAGAAGAAGAAGTGACTGGAGAAAACAAAATGAATGTTTTACCAGAAACGGGAGACATCCATATCGATAATTTACATTTTCAATACAACAAATTATCTGACCCTGTTCTAAAAGATATAAACTTAACGATCCCCAGAGGAAAGGTGACAGCCATCGTAGGAACAAGTGGCAGTGGAAAAACAACTCTGGTGAAATTGATCCTTGGATTCTATCAACCTACAGCTGGAAGCATCAAAGTAGGAGGGATTCACCTGGAGAATATCAATCAAAAATTATGGCGGGATCGCTGCGGAGCAGTTATGCAAGATGGATTTATCTTTTCGGATACCATTGCAAATAATATTGCAGAAAGCGAGGACGTGGTGGAAAGAACAAAATTACTTAAGGCCGTGAGAATGGGAAATATCCAATCTTATGTTGAAAATTTGCCTTTAGGTTATAATACGATTATCGGTCCCCGAGGAAATGGAATTAGCCAAGGACAAAAACAACGTTTGTTGATCGCCAGGGCCGTGTATAAAAATCCAGATTACTTGTTTTTTGATGAAGCTACGAATGCGCTGGATGCCAATAATGAAAAAGTGATAATGGAAAATATGGATCGCTTTTTTGAAGGGCGAACGGTAATCGTCGTTGCCCACCGTTTGAGTACGGTTAAGAATGCAGATCAAATCATCGTTCTGGAAAGTGGGCGAATGATAGAAATAGGTTCGCACATAGATTTGGTAGCTAAAAAAGGTGCTTACTTTAAATTAGTTCAAAACCAATTGGAGCTAGGAAGTTAGTAGAGAAGTTGATTTAAAACAACTTCAGACTGTGTAATAAATTTTACCTGGATTTATGGAAGAAGAAGATATCAAACTTATTGAAGACCCGGAAGATATTCAATTGAATGAAGACCGGGAGATCCAACAAATTCTTGGCGATCCGCCAGGATGGATTTTGCGTTGGGGAATATCCCTGGTGTTTTTGACGGTCATGGTTTTGTTGATCATGGGCTGGGTAATCAAATACCCTGATGTCATCTCTGTCCCTTTTATTTTAACTACCGAAAATCCCCCAATCGAAGTCTTTTCCAGAACCGCTGGAAAAATAAAAACATTAAAAACTCAAGCTCAGGACCAAGTCAAGGCCGGAGATTTATTGGCCATTATTGAAAATCCAGCAGATCTAAATGCGATACTTGCTTTGGAAAAAGTCATTATTCCAATCAATGCGGACCCTAGCCTTGAAAAATTATTGAAAGCCAAACTTCCTGAAAATGGCAATCTTGGAACCTTGCAACCCGTATATGCCAACCTTTCCAAAAGTCTCGATGAATTGCGTTATGAGGTTTACCAAAATAATACCTTGCAACAGCTTTCTGCTTTGGAAAAACAGATTGAAGAAATTAAATCCTTGAATCAATCGCTAGAAAAACAAAAGAGTATTTTAATGCAAGTTGTTGATTTGGAGGAATCTAATTTTGTACGCAATCAAGAAACATTTAAAGAAAAATTGACCAGCAAGGAAGCCCTTGAAACGGCTCATTCCAACTTCTTGCAACGCAAACAAAGTTTAGAAAGCCTCAATTCAGAAGTCATCAACAATAGATTGAGAGTCGAGCAGTTGTCTCTGAATAAAATGCAAATGCGGCAAGGACAAAAAGATGAACAGTTTCCAAGATATTTTTCGGCACAAGAAAACCTACGAGGACTAAAAAGCGAAATTGAAAAATGGAAAGAAAATTTTTTAATAAGCGCACCAATAAGTGGTACCGTAGAAATGGATAAGGTTTGGACTGCCAGTCAATTTTTGAATATCAATGAAGAGTTGTTGACGATTGTTCCTGATAATGTTTCCAATATTGTTAGAAGCCAATCCTTCTTACCTTATGATGGAGCAGGGAAAGTAGTGGCAGGTGAAACTCCCGCCAATTTGCGACTTAATGCTTATCCTTTTAAAGAGTTTGGTATCATTCGTAGCCAAGTCAAGAGTATTGCTGAGGTACCTCAACAGGAAGGTTATTTGATGGAATTTGAAATGCCCCAACCTTTGATAACTTCTTATGATAAAGAAATTCCTTTTCGACAAGGAATGCAAGGTTCGGCACGTTTGGTGACCAAAGATCGTAGAATTCTCGAAAGGGTCTTTGACCAAATTATTAGCGCATTGAAAAATTCGGATTCGGATTAAATAAATTAAACAGGCCAAAGATTCCCATAAATCTAGTAAATTGAAACATTCAAGCAGTAATACTGTTCCTTAACTATGGCCACAGTCAAAGAAAAAACAAGTTTTCGACAACAGTTTTCCGCATTAAAAAATATTCCTCCTTTTTTAAAATTGGTCTGGGGAACCAGTAAGGCTATGACGCTTGGGAATATTCTCCTGAGAATAATCAAGGCTGCTATTCCACTGGCGATCCTTTACGTAGGAAAAGAAATTATAGACGAAGTCATTCATCTAATCCAAGATCAAGAAGCAGATAGAACTTACCTTTGGACGGTTTTGGCAATAGAATTAGGTCTGGCAGTATTGTCTGATTTAATCAATCGGGCGATTATGCTTTTAGATAGTTTGCTCGGTGATCTGTTTTCCAACCAAACTTCTGGGCAGTTGATTCAACATGCCGCAAAATTGGATTTATACCAATTCGAAGACCCTACTTTTTATGACAAACTCGAACGAGCTCGTCGACAGACCACTGGACGTACCGTCTTGATGTCGCAAGTTTTGGAGCAATTTCAGGATGCGATAACGATTGTATTTTTAGGAGCAGGTTTGGTAGCCTTCAATCCTTGGTTGTTGCTGATTTTGTTTGTCGCAGTGATTCCCGCTTTTCTTGGCGAAACACATTTTAATCAAAAAACTTATAGTCTTACCCGAAGTTGGACTCCAGAGCGTCGCGAGTTGGATTACCTCCGCTATATCGGTGCGAGTGATGAAACAGCAAAAGAAGTGAAAATATTTGGACTTGCTGATTTCTTAGCCGATCGTTTTCAGGAATTGGCCAATCGCTATTATGAAGCCAATAAGAGCATCGCGATCAAACGTGCATTCTGGGGAAGTGCTTTGTCTTCTTTAGGAACGATTTCTTATTATGGCGCTTATGTTTTTATCATTGTACAAACGACGAGTGGAATAATAACGGTAGGAACTTTAACTTTTTTAGCTGGATCATTTGCGCGGATGCGAGGGATGTTGCAATCTATTATGCGTCGCTTTTCGCAGATTACAGAAGGCGCTTTATACCTCAAAGATCTGTTTGACTTTTTTGCCTTAGAACCAACTATTGCCAATAAAAAAGTAGCGCACCAATTGCCACGACCGATCCAAAAAGGCTTCACTTTTGAAAATGTTAGTTTTAAATATTTGAACAGTGAACGTTGGGCGATTCGCAATTTATCCTTTCATTTAGAAGTTGGAGAAAAGTTGGCTTTGGTAGGGGAGAATGGCGCAGGAAAAACGACTTTGGTGAAATTACTGGCCAGGTTGTATGAGCCAAATGAAGGACGGATATTATTGGATGGAGTAGATTTAAAAGATTATGATTTGGCGGATTTGCGTCAGCAAATAGGAATTATTTTCCAAGATTATATTCGTTTTCAGTTGAAGGCTTCGGAAAATATTGCGGTAGGAAATATTGATAGTCGGACTCAATTGCCGGTGATAAAAGATGCGGCTCAAAAGAGTTTGGCGGATACGGTGATTGAAGAATTACCGGGACAATATGAACAGGTTTTGGGAAAACGTTTTGCCGAAGGCGTCGAACTCTCTGGAGGCCAATGGCAAAAGATCGCGCTTGGTCGCGCCTATATGCGCGATGCCCAATTGTTGATCTTGGATGAACCTACCTCTGCTTTGGATGCCCGCGCGGAACACGAAGTTTTTCAGCGTTTTGCAGAATTGATTCAGGGGAAATCTGCGGTTTTGATTTCGCACCGTTTCTCGACGGTAAGAATGGCAGATCGAATTTTGTTTTTAGAAAATGGCCAATTACTCGAATTGGGAAGCCATGAAGAATTAGTGGCGAAAGATGGAAAATACGCGGAGCTTTTTAAATTACAGGCAAGGGGTTATTTGGAATAAGAAGGGCTATTTTAATCCCGTAAAGAGTCCCTGCTTTCTGATAATATTAAGTGTTAACTGTAATCAGTTTACATTAGGGATGAACAGTCAAATACCAAAATTCTATCTTGCCATTTCAAAGTCAGAGACAAAAAAAACTAATTTCGCTCAAAACTTCTCTGGATAATTCTTGTTCTTTCCTATTCCATTTTTTCTCAATAATATCCATTGGGTGATTGGTGTTTCTTAAAGCCTTGTCCTTGGTTTGAATTAAATTCTAAACTAGAGGCAACCCTATTTTTCAAATTTGGCGTATAGCCTAATATGGCAATCTATGTTTTGACTGACAAGATGCCTTTTGGGAATCATTGATTTTAAAATAAGAGTCCGGTCCACAAAATTCCTTCTTTTTTTTAATCCTAAATAGGGGAAAGCCCCAGTTCAATTGTCTTGGATTTGTAGGTTCTATTTTAAGAAATCCTTTTTACTTTATCTACAAAGAAAAAAATCACAACCTTATGAAATATATCATTTTGCTTAGCAGTTTTTTCTTTTCTTTTTTGAGTTTTTCAACTGCTCAAGACATTGAGAACCTTCCTTGGTTTGAAGATATAGAATCTGCTAAATCCTATGCAGACGAGCATCAAGCCAAAATCCTTATGGTTTTTTCTGGTTCTGATTGGTGTAAACCTTGTATTCAATTTAAAAAAGACATCTTAGAAGCAGATAGTTTTAAGTCTTGGGGAGCTTCCAAACTGGTCATTTTGTATCTGGATTTTCCTGCAAGAAAAAAGAATAAACTATCTCCAAGCCAAACCGAACACAATGAAAGGCTCGCCGAGAAATTTAATAAATCTGGCGCTTTCCCTAATGTCTTTTTGTTGGATAAAGAAGCGGTCGTTTTGGCAAATCCAGTATTCAAAGGTCAAGCGGTAGATGACTTTATTGCTAAGTTAGAAAAAAAATAAACTGATATGCGTCCATTCTTTTTTGTTTTCCTAATATTCGGAAGCCAATTCTTATTGGCCCAAGATACAAGCTTGGTTGCTCAAAAAAAGATACTTCAACTAATGGGGAGTCGCTTTGAACTGACTGCGGTAGCAACTACGAAGCAAGAGGCTTGGGATGCGATTAACGCTGGTATCAAAGAGATTGAAAGAATTGAATTATTGATCTCCTCTTGGGATGAAAATTCTCAGACCAGCGAAATTAATCGGAAGGCCGGAATAAGTTCGGTGCCCGTCGATAAAGAATTGTATGACTTGATTTATCGAACCAAAAAAGTATCGCAATTGACCGAAGGAGCTTTTGATATCTCTTTTGCTTCGATGGATAGAATTTGGAAATTTGATGGTTCGATGAAACAAATGCCTGATGGGGAAATCATAAAAAAAGCGAAAGCGAAAATCAACTGGCAGGACATTATTTTGGATAGTGAGAAGCAAACTGTTTTCTTAAAAAATAAAGGAATGCGCATTGGCTTTGGTGCCATCGGGAAAGGCTACGCTGCCAATCGAGCCAAAGAATTAATGCGCAATCGGAAGGGAGTGAAAGGTGGCGTAGTGAATGCCAGCGGAGATTTGATTACCTGGGGAGTGAGTAACAAGGAAGAAGGTTGGGTGGTAAGTATCACAAATCCAAAAGATAAAGAGGTTGCTTTGGGCTGGTTGCAGATTAATGGATTATCCGTGGTTACTTCGGGAGACTACGAACGCTTTGTCGAGTTTGCAGGAAAACGATATGCCCATATTATTGATCCTCGAACGGGTTATCCAACGACCGGAATAAAAAGTGTAACGCTTATTTGCCCTGATGCGGAATTAGCGGATGCTTTAGCAACGGCAGTTTTTGTGTTGGGAAAAGAGAAAGGTTTGGCTTTGGTGAATCAGCTTAAACAAACCGATTGCTTAATCGTAACCGATGAAGATGAGATCCTTCCTTCTAATAATTTACAACTTAATTATTTCTAATGAATAAAATAATCCAACTGCTTTTGGTCTTCCTCCTGGCCTTTCAATTCAATAGCTGTGTATCGGTAAAGGCTTATCAAAAAATGTATTTGAATGACAGCGAAATGGAATTGGCTGCCAAGAAATGTGAACAGTTTGAAATTAACTTTGAAGCCTATCGGGAAGGTGGCGCTGGTGCCAATGGTGGTAAAGTTGGTGGAGGATGTGGATGCAATTAAATCTTAGAAAGAAAAAAAGTGCCCCGTAGATTATTTACGATCAATCGTAAATAATCTGCGGCATCTGCGCGATCTGCGGGAAACAAAATACCACCATCTCATCCCTTTTACCTTTATCCTCTTCCTAATCAAATTATAATAAATGAAAAACACCAAAATATACTTGCTAGTTTTTGCTTCTTGGTTTTCCCAAAACCTGATCGCTCAAAACAGCGAATATCAGATGAGAGGAAATGGAAAAGAAATTGCCATAGATTTCCTCTCCAGTTATTATCAACAAGATGGGAACAATGGTGCTGTTACGGGCGGCATTGGTACAGAGGCTTTGCAGGATTTTGCGAATGTCGTTATCGTCAATGTTCCTTTGGATTCTATAAACGCTGTTTCGGTGACCGGCGGAGCAGATTACTATACTTCTGCTTCTACCGATAATATTGATAATAACCAATCTTCTGCTTCGAGTATGGATTTGAGAGCCTATGGAACCCTTAGTTATTCTCGAAAGAACCTTAGGAGAGGAGAAACTTATTCGGCCAAAGTTGGAGGTTCTTCCGAATACGACTATACGTCCATTTCTTTTGGTTTGTCATATGCCAAAGAATTCAATGAGGGGAATAGCGAATTGAGTTTGAATGCCCAGGTGTTTCGAGACAATTGGGAATTGTATTTTCCTGTGGAATTAAGAGGGCGAATCAATGTTCCAACCACTCAGCGAAACTCTTATAACTTTCAGGCGACCTATTCGCAAGTCTTGAATAAGCGAATGCAATTTTCTATTTCAGGAGAAGCGATTTATATGGAAGGTTTGCTTTCTACTCCTTTTCACCGAGTTTATTTTAGCGATCGACAAAGTCCAGATATTGAAAGACTTCCTGGTACTCGTTTGAAAATTCCGATAGGAATTCGCTTTAATTATTTTCCGATGGATGCCTTAGTCTTGCGCTCTTACTATCGTTTTTATAGAGACGATTGGGGGTTACAGGCTCATACTTTTAATTTAGAAGCCCCGATTAAAGTGAATCCTTGGTTGACGATTTCTCCTTCTTTTCGGTACAACACCCAAGCAGCAGCGGATTATTTTGCGCCATTTGAAAAGCATACGAGCTCAGAAATATTTTATACTTCTGATTATGATTTATCTGGTCTGACTAGTCAGAAAATAGGATTGGGTTTTCGTATTGCTCCACTTTATGGCTTGGGCCGAATGAAGTTTCCGATGAAAAAAGTATTTCAATTTAAGACCTTGGATTTGCGAACGGCTTATTACAAACGAAGTACCGGCTTAACCGCTTTTATTGTTAGTCTGGGTTTGAATTTTGAAATAAAGTGATGCTCTTATTTGTGATAATTGAGCGATGTGTCAAATCAAAATTCGATATTCAATATTTGGGCTGTTGAGAAAAAGAAAAAACGGCGGTTTAATTCTGGATAGGAATTTTGAATAAGGAATTTTAAATTTTGAATAATGATTTTTTTGACGAAAAATCGCGCTTTTATAGGGAGATCAAAGAAGGGATTAAACTAAATCATAGCATTGACTGGCCCAATCGATATTCGATATGGAATATTTCCTCTTCCATTTTTTTCCTGAACACTCCTAATCGGTCATCCAATATTCCTATGCCACCTTTCCCCAAAACCGCCACTCTTTATATTCTAAAAACAACATTCCAAAAACTAAAACATACTCCAATCCAACCACCCATAGGTTCTCAAAATAATGAGGATAGCTGTAGTTGATGTAAGTCAGAAATATCAGCCCTGACCAAATGATCGGAAAGCGAAAGCGAGTGAACAAGCAAAGGACAATCGGCAAACTCGTATACCAGGGATGAATAGTAGTGGTACAAAATAGATACAGGCAAATAGCAAAAAGCATGGCGAGCGGTAGATTGGCTAAAGTTGGTTTTTTTTCGAAAAACGCATAAGTCAAAACTCCAAGGAGGACGACTAAAGCTAGCGCCGGACCAAAATAAGCAATCAAATTAAACCCAGAAATCTGCCAACCAATCCAACGCAATAGATAATAAATGCTGGCATTGAATTCGAAACGGCGGAAATACAAATCCAGGCTTTCTCCAATATTACTCAAAAACACCCCATTAATCAAAGGAAGAAATAAGAGCACTAAAGCGACTCCAACGATCAAAAAATAACGAAGACTTTTTCCCCAACCCAAGCGACGAATCAACAAAGGCAAAAAGATCAGCGGCAATAGTTTGGAGGCAATAGAAAGTGCCATCATCAATGCCGATTGCCAGCCTTTTTCTTTTTGTAAATACCAAATGGCCAAAAGGAGAAAGCAAACCATTGCTCCTTCAAAATGAAGGTTTCCACAAACTTCGATGATGATCAATGGATTGAGTGCATAAAGTAAAGTATTCTTTTTGGGAAGGTGAAAAAAGGACAATAGGCGAGGGAGTAGAAAGATAGTAATGATCTCGCAAGCCCAAAGGAAAAGCTTTATCAAAAAACCAGCGCCCCAGATACTCTTTGGGAAGATCCAACAGGCAAGGGCAAAAACACCTTGTGCAACAGGAGGATAAATTGTAAAGTATTCGGGAGAGTTAAGTTGTTCGAAGAGCGCAAGACTAATACCAGGAACTTCTTGGTCGAGATAATAGCCGGGTAAATGATCGAAAGGATTATAGCCTGCGATAATCAAGCGGCCATCCCAGATGAAGCGATAGATGTCGTCAGAAAGTTGAGGCATTCCAAAGAGTAAGATCCCTCGGGCGAGAACTGCTAAGCCTAAGAAAAAATAAAGTTCTTGATTGCTCTGGCTTCGTCGATAGATCAAAAGGAAGAGTGCGAAAAGAGGAAAGTAGAAGATCGCAATTTGGCCAAAATCAGATTGCTTAGGGATATAAGCCAAGGCAAAAGTCAATCCAATAAAAAGTAAAGCGAATCCAATATTAACCCAAGAAAATTGTTGTCTTTCCTGCATGGCAAAAAATTATTTTACTGCCCAGTGTCGAAAAGAATAAAAACAAATAGCACCATAGCCAATTGCCAAAAGAGAATGGAAAATCAGGAAGGTGAAGTTTTGTAAATAGATACCTAAAGCTACTCCCGATAAAAAGTAAAGTGCAAAGAAGCCTTCGAAGACGGTCGTCCAAGGTAATTTTTTGGCTAGGTAGTTTTGCTTCTTAAAAGTATCTTTGATTCCTTTGATGTTGAATTTTGGGGTACGGATAAAAGCGGATTTCTTTCCTCGGTACCCTTGTAGAACCGCCACGGAATTGTGCAAAGATAAGCCCATTGATAAGGCCAGAAATAATGGGAAAAGAAATAAAAACTTAAGCACCTTTTTGAGGTGACTTTCTTTTTTTAATTCCGCTTGTACATTGGCTACATAATATACCGCAATGATCGACACCCAGCCAACCATAAAAAGGGTAAACCAATCAGAGCTGATCTTCAATTGCGTTAAGGCCAATAAAAGAGGAACACTGAATAAACCTGCGAGGAATACAAATAAAAATACACCACTAGCCATGAGGTGACCTGTCGCATGAATTTTTTGTCCAAACTTCAAATCAGAACGCCAGACCGCTGGAAGTAATTTTTTAGCATTTTCCGCTCCACCTTTCATCCAGCGATGTTGCTGTGATTTAAGACCATTCATCTCCACCGGCAATTCCGCAGGAGATCCAAATTTTTCCAAATAAGCAATTCTCCAACCTTTTAGCTGTGCGCGGTAACTCAAATCTAAATCTTCTGTAAGCGTATCCGCTTCCCATCCTCCCGCATCTTCGATGGTCGCTCGACGCCAGACTCCTGCGGTACCATTGAATTGAAGCATATAGTTTCCTGCACGGCGTCCCATTTGTTCGACGGTAAAATGCACATTGAGTTGCATGGCCTGGAGGCGAGTGATGATGGAATAATCTTCATTGATGTGTTCCCAACGAGTTTGCACAACGCCAACTTCTGGATCTTTAAAATAGGGGATAGTTGTCAATAGAAAATCAGGACGAGGGAGAAAGTCTGCATCAAAAATCGCAATGAACTCTCCTTTTGCATGTGGCATCGCGGCCTTTAAAGCACCTGCTTTATAACCGCTGCGATCTATTCTGTGATAAAAATCTATATTAAAACCTTTGGCTTTATATTCTGCTACTTTCTTTTTTGAAATCTCTACGGTTTCATCGGTAGAATCATCTAGTACTTGTATTTCATAACGATCCTTAGGATAGTTGGTTTCCACAATTTTATCGACCAATCTTTCTACCACATACATCTCATTAAAAATCGGCAATTGAATCGTTACAAAAGGAAGGTCGGTATCTTTTATATCTGCTTTCAAATAGGGCTTATCCCCATTAGCGCGATTGAACTTTTTGTAGTAATACAAAAGGTGAAATTGCAAGAGGCAATAGAACGTGATATAAATCAACACCACCGAGTAGAGTACAATCAAAAGGTAAGCGAAGAAGGTCATAGATATGTTCGATTAGAGACGAAAAAAAGCTTGATTTTATTTGCTTGGAAAAGCTTTCGTTGGTCGGTTTCCGTCAAAATATTTATAATAATTTAAAAATAGTCCAGAGTATTTTGTGCCCTGCTAGAATGGTTCCCCGAATGGTCCCGGAGACTTTTGATACCCCAATTCTTACGCGGTATTTTACCGGAACCTCTTTACACCTCAATTTGTATTTGGCCGCTTTTACCTGCATCTCCACCGTCCATCCAAAGTCCCGATCTTCCATATTGATTTCGATCAACTTGTCATAACGAATCGCCCGAAAGGGCCCCAAATCCGTGAAGGTGTAATTGTAAAATAAGCTAATCAAATTGGTTGCTAACCAATTGCCAAATATCTGTTGCGGCATCATGGCTCCCTTTTCCATATTCCCTAAAGCACGAGAGCCAATAACCATATCCATCTCCTCGTCTAGGATAGGTTGTACGACTTTTACCGCCTCTTCTGGATAATCGGAGTAATCGCCATCAATAAACAATACAATGTCTGGTTGGTTCTCTGGAGTTTTACTTTGGAGGTGTTCAATTCCTTTGAGGCAAGCGGCACCATAACCCTTTTCAGGTTGGTCTAATACCGTAGCTCCGGCCTCCCGAGCTACTGCGGCGGTATTGTCCGTACTAGCATTATTACAGACAATGACTTCCCGGACTAAATCCCAAGGAATATCTCCAAGTACCTTACCGATGGATTTTTCTTCATTATATGCCGGAATGATGACATCTATAATTTTTTTTGACATGAATAGCAGTAGTCTGGTAGGTTTGCAAGGAGTTGAATATGAGTCTATAAATCTAGCTCACAAATGTAGTACAATTATTAGGAATACTATTGTCTTGGCTAGAACAATTTGACTACTTAGAGTATAGAACTGAAAGGGGGAAGAGATAGAATTAGGGCTTTCTATTGAGGCATAGCTTTATTGGAGATACGGATAATAAAAAGCCCTTTTGGGAAGTATTTACTTAGGAGATGACATCATTGAAAAGTGTGGTCTCATCATTGAACAATTGATTGCTTTTGATAAAGCAGGAGCTACCATTATATTTATCTGTTTCACTAAATTGATAGAGCAACTCGTATTCAGCGATCCCTTTTAATATTTGACGCCCATGAAGCCCAAGAAGGTGGGGAATCAGAAAAGGCCATGAATTGCTTATTGAGCTCGCTCAATGTTTTTTTGTTGGAACAAATGGAGGGAGAAAATCGTAAACCCCATTAATTCTTGTATAAAGCGATTTGTGTGGAAAAAGCTTATTTTTGCCAAGTGATAAGCTTATACCAAGCTTCTAAACCAGACGTTATAAGAATAACGCAAAATTATTTCAATGAAATTCAATTATACTTTTCCTCTTGTTCTCCTAGTCTTACTTCTCTTTGCTTGTAGAGGCGATGATGACTTTGTCACAGACTCAAGTGCCAAATTGGAGTTTTCCAAAGATACCATGACCTTTGATACCGTCTTTACCCAACTCGGATCAGCTACTCGTATTCTAAAAGTCTATAACCGAAACGATCGCCCCATCAAAGTAGATCGAATAAGTGTGGCAGCAGGATCAAACTCAAAATTTCGATTCAATATCGACGGCGAATCTACCAATGAAATGACGGATTTGGAAATCCCGGCAGAGGATAGCATTTATATCTTTGGAGAAGTAACGGTTGATCCTGATCAAGATATTTCCGCAAGTCCTTTTGTGATTACCGATGCGCTTAATTTCCAAACCAATGGCAATGAGCAAAATGTAATCCTGGAAGCTTGGGGACAAAATGCCAATTATTTTCCTTCGCGTTTTAGCAGTGATAGTATTTCTTCTTTTGGATGTGGAGGCATGGATGTGGTTTGGGATGACCCCAAGCCTTATGTGATCTATGGAATTGTATTTTTTGATGAATGTAATTTGGTGATTCCGGCAGGAACCCAGATTTATGTGCATGGTGGTTTAGGTTTGATCTTTGATGATTCTGGGGAAGGTTTTTTCTATAATGATGGACGGATCGTCATTGGACCCAATGCAAGTTTGCGAACGGAAGGAACGAAAGAAAACCCGGTTGTCATCCAAGGCGATCGATTGGAAGCTGGATTTGAAGATGTCCGCGGACAATGGTATGGAGTGATCTTTACTCCAGGGTCTACCGGAAGTATACTTGAGCACACGATAATCAAAAATTCTGTAGTTGGAGTTGCTGTAGATTCAACAGCTAGTTTAACCCTCAACAATACCCAAATTTACAACACAACGGCCAATGCCATATTTGCGCGTCACGCGGAAGTCAAAGCGACGAATTGCTTGTTTAGAGACAATAGCGCCAATAGTGTTCGTATTTCACAAGGCGGAGATTATGAATTTAATTATTGCACCATGGCAACTTATGGTACCGATGCTTCGGCTTTGTCGATGAGTAATGTTCGTTGTCTCGATGCTTTTTGTACCGAGTTTTTTGACAATGATCTCAATGCTAAATTTTCCAATTGTATCATCACCGGATCTCAAGAAGATCAAATCAATCTAGCTGATTTGAGTGATGCCGTAGCGTTTAATTATTCTTTTGACCACTGC
>CALLVY010000197.1 GCA_938015925.1 uncultured Saprospiraceae bacterium | reverse complement strand
TGAGTGAACGATCCCGCAGGGGCAAGTGCGACAGCGCTTGAAGTGAGGGAACCGTGCAAGCGGAAGGGAAGCACGAAGAGTAGGATAAAAAGGCATGTTCAAAATGTTTAGAAATTTATGTTACACGGTATTTAGTCCCTTCGTTTGTAATTATAAACCAAACTTGCTAGTAGACCTAAAACACCACCTATCACCAGGTGAGCAATAGTATTCATCAAAAAAATAAAATTAAAATCTACTTGCCAGATGCTTCGCACCACTAAACCTGTTGGAATAAACATAATGGCCGCGAGCACCAGCCCAAACCAAAAAGCATTCAACTTGGTATTTTTAGCACGGAGATAAGTTGGAAATAAATAAACAAATCCCATCACAAAAACGAGGTGATTGAGCATCAAGCCTCCATAGTTAATTTCGCTTCTCCTGAAAGAAACAAAATTGGCAGTGTCGGTTAGCATATACCAGCTCGTAGTCAATACATTACTGGCTATAAAAAGTAGGATTATTGCTAAAATTGATTTCTTAAAATTCATAAGTTATTGTTTTATTGCTGCACAAATTTAAATGGAAATAAATTTTTAGAATTGACATTTTGTGCCATATTTGCAATATGTATTTTTCAGCCACTATTATTTCTGACTTTATTGCATTTGCGTCTTCTAAGGGGGCAGACACTAAAGTTTTAGAACAGAAATTTGAAATAGCCAAAGGACAAAAACAAGTTTCTTATGAAACGCTTGTAAAAATTTTGAATCACATCGGAGAGGAGTTGGAGGAGGAATATTTGGGATTGCATATTGGAGAACAATTGGTTTTAAAAACAACGGCTTATGTCAATAGCATTATTCAGCATAGCGAGACCCTCGAAAATGCTTTTAAAAATGCAGTTTATTATTCCAGGCTAATCAGTGATGCCTTGGAATGTTCGCTCCTAAAAAATAAAAAAAGTTATTCGGTGATTTTTGAAGAAAATCCCAACTGGAAAGTATATCCATCTTATGCTAAAAGACAGATACTAGACCTAACACTTTTATCTTGCCTAAACTCCTTAATTGTTTATACCCAAAAAAACTACTACCCTACCATCATTTATTTTCAAACAGAAAAACCAAAGAGTACTAATGAGTATTACAGACTATTCAATTGCCGTTTAAAATTCAATCATCCGCATACCGAAATCGTCTTTGAAAAACAGATTTTTGACAATCACTCCAAAGAAATAAAACTCGGCTTACTTGAAAATTTAAAAGAAAAAATAAAAGATGAAATCGAAAACCTGGACACCGAAAACGCATTGACTTATCAATTAAAAAAAGCGATCCTAAACCATAAACCAGAGCGAATTCTAATTGAAGATGCTGCTCAAAAAATGAATTTATCTAAGAGGAGCTTACAAAGAAAATTAAAAGCTTTAGGCACCACTTTTAAAGCGGTAGAATATGAATTGCAGTTGAATTTATCAAAAACCTATCTTGCAGAAAAACAAAAATCCATTGACGAGATAAGTTATCTTCTAGGTTTTTCGGAAAGCAGTGCTTTTATCCGATTCTTTAAATCTTTAACGAATTTAACGCCTGGCGAATACAAGCGTAAACAATCCATTTAAATAGGCAAACCATTGATAGCCAAGACCAAATACAAGACTGATGCCCCACTCTCCTCCACCTCTTAATAAAAACTGGGTACGAAGTACCAAAACTCAGAAGCATGCTATCTAGGTCATAGCAACAGAAAAAATTAAAAATCAATGCTTTCTCGTAAACAAAAATCAAAGAAAAAGTGTTAATTTTCCACTTGCCCACGTACGACAACCCGTTCTTTCTTCTAGCAGCACATACCGCTATTATAGCGTTATGATTTTAGAAAATCCAACTTTTTTAAACACTTTCAGCTATGAATAAAGTCCCCCTTATGCTTGTCTTTTTCCTGGTCGGAAAGGGAATCCTATTCTCTCAAATCCAATTCAAGGATTTTACCCAGGAGTTGCTTTTAGATACCACTGTCAATACTTTTATCCCGGTAGCGATCTGCGATATGAATGGAGATCGATTGGATGATTTGGTTTTGCTAAATAATGGAAAAACACTCATCATCCATTACCAAGGCGAAGCCAATCAAGCGTTTAGCAAATTGGAATTTGGGAAAACCGGTAGTACGGATGAATGGAGTATGTGTATCGCGGATGTCGATCAAAATGGCTACAACGATATTTTGGTCGGAGGCGATTACAATGGCCTCAAATTATACAAAGCCAATAATACGGGAACAGACTACATAGTCAGTACGCTGGAGCAGTCCAGTCTTTATGCGCAAGGAATGAATTTTGTCGATATCGATAATGATGGCCATTTAGATATTTTTGCCTGCCACGATGAAGGACTCTCCCTCACCTATCGCAATGACGGTTTTGGTGGTTTTAGCAATGTCCTCGACCTCATCAATACCGCTTCTACGATCCCCTCTGACAATAGTGGCAATTATGCCTCCTGCTGGACGGACTATGACCAGGATGGAGACCTCGATTTATACCTTTCCAAATGTAGTGCCTTCGCACCTGGTAATCCGCTGGATGGCAGAAGAGTCAATCAGCTTTTTCAAAATGATGGTTTGGGAAATTTTGTAGATGTGGCCGAAGCGGCTAATCTAAGACCGCTCAATCAAACCTGGACCAGCAGCTTCGAAGATTTTGACAATGATGGCGACTTGGATTGTTTTATGATCAACCACGAACGCACCAGTAAAATGTATACCAACAATGGAGATGGTACTTTTACCGACCGCACGCTGGAGAGTGGTTTAAAAGACGTTTTGGAATCTTCCGATTTTGGCTTCCAATACAATGTCAATGACTTCGATAATGATGGCTACCTCGATATTATTTATGGAGAAACCAAGTTCGACAATTACCTTTTCCACAACAATGGAGACTTCACTTTTAGCATCACCAAAAATCCTTTTACCGATGCAGAATTCAAAAGAGTCAATTTCGTTTCTGGTGATTTAAACAATGATGGCTTTATCGATCTCTACGCAGGAACCTGGCAAAAAACCCGTAACCAGGATCGCTTATACCTCAATGAAGGAAACGATAATAATTACCTAAAAATATTTTTGGAAGGCAGCAAAAGCAATCTCAATGCCATTGGAGCCAGTTTGCGGATCTATGGCGATTGGGGGGTACAAATCAGAGAAATTCGTTCTGGAGAAAGTTATGGATTGATGAATTCTTTTGTCGCGCATTTTGGTATTGGAAGTGCGGAGTTTATTGACAGTCTAGTGGTCAATTGGCCAAGTGGGCTAAGAGAAAAATTATGTAATATTTCTCCCAACCAGACCTTGTATTTGCAAGAAGAGAATTTCCCAAGTCTCCTCCAAAGTGCTTTTACCTTCGAACAAGAAAATCTGGAGCTTCGCTGCACAGATGAATCCAGCGGCTCGCCAGATTCCTGGCTATGGGATTTTGGTGACGGCCAAAGTTCTACTGATCCCAACCCTACGCATCGCTATGCGCAAGAAGGTATTTACACCATTCAATTGACGATAAGCAATGCTTGTGAAACGAGTAGTTTTGTGGTCAATGACCTTGCCGTTTATAGCAGTCCAAATAGTATTTTAGCCTACCCTACTTTTGTACAAAATTGGTTGTTTGTCCGCTTGGCGAAATGGGAGAAGGAAAATATCCAGGTGTATGACATGGCCGGGCGGAAAGTGTATGAAGGACAAGCGGAGGATGAATCTTTTGCTATTGAGGTGGGGAATTGGGCCGCGGGAGCTTATGTCTTGGTGGTTGGGGAACTTGATGGGGGGCGGAGTATTCGGTTTTTGAAGGATTGATTTTTTTGGGGTCTGTTAAGGATTGTGTAAAGAATAACTTCTAACATTTGACTGCTTACTTTGTTTCTACTCTTCGTTGGCAAAATGCCTGCCTGCCGGCAAAGGCAGGCTCGTTATGCTACGGCATAAGTCGCATTTCACCGCCTCGATTAGAAACAAAGTAATCGACCCAATTACCTGTAGTCAGCAATTAAAATAAACAGATGGTTCCTAAGGTCAACAAATTTGATTTTTACTCTTACGAAACAGTGGGTGGAAAAATAATTCAATTAGTTGGAGAATCGACTGATAGATTCAAACCAGCATTTCTAACAGAAGAACAAATATTAAAAATCAGAAATCGTGCTAAGCTTTGTGAAATATTATCTTCCATTGAATTCAGAATTGATAGTTATGGATTAATCAATTTCTTCGTGGAACATGATGATGAAATTGAAAACTTCAAATTACTAAAGGAATTACTAATAGAGTTTAATGACAGCAATTCGATTGAATTCATAGAAAAAAGCTTACTCTTTTTGTTGGAAAATAAAGACCTGATTAATGAATTAAAATCAAATCCAGATGATTCTGAACTCAGATACAAAGAACTTGAAAGTCGAATAAGCTTTAGAAACACACTATATGAAAGTACGGTTCTAATTGATAATGAAATAAGAAATAAGCCTAATGACTTTTGTTTCGATGAATTTGGAAGTGCCATCGACCCCAATTTTAGTGGAAAATTACAAAGATTCTATCCAAGTGGAAGGCTGAAACATGAATATAAGATTGCTAATGGGAGAGTTCATGGTGAAGGGATAGACTATGACTTTGAGGGAAGGAAAGAAAAAGAGATTTTATTTAACAATGGCAAGAAAATAAGAGTACTGAGGAGTTGGGATAAAAACGGAATTGAAAAATAAAAATTATCAGATAATGACTTCAAAATTTTAGATAGTACC
>CALLVY010000196.1 GCA_938015925.1 uncultured Saprospiraceae bacterium | reverse complement strand
CCCAACCAACAGGTAAATCTGGATCTGTATCGTTAATGATAACCAAGAAGTCTCCATCTGGTAAATTATCAAAACTATAATTACCAGAACCATCTGTGGTTACGGTATCTAAAGCCACATCATTTCCATCTAAAATACCATCACCATTAGCGTCAAGGAATAAATAAATTTCAATACCAGCGACACCACCTTCATCTCCATCTTGTGTCCCATTACCAAGTGTACCAGTAGTTCCACCATCATCTTCAAAAACCGTATCTCCAATCGAATTGGTTCCTAATACAATGGTAGCCGCATCGTCTGTAATAAAAGGATCATCACTTCCAAAACCAACACCGCCCTCATTTTCAATCACGGGAATGGTAAAAGACGGGAGGTCTACATCAAAGGAAGCCGTAACTGTTGCTCCTGAAGCGAGGACGTCATTTAACCACCATCGAATATTGGTTACTAAATTAGCTGGAGAAGGTTCTACAGTAGTCCAAGTAGCGCCATTGTCTATAGAGAATTCTATTGTTGCTGTAGGGGTTCCTATATAAGTAGCTGTACCCACTGCATAATCAGTCCCTGCAGGAATAGCGTCTGAAATAACGAGCGGCATAGAGAATGCCGGAATACCTGCTGGCTCTGAATCATTATTTGTAACCGCCAAATTATAAGTGAGACCAGTTGCTGGTGGAGCAGTGCCAGAAGTTACCGGTCCTGTTTTATCAAAAGCTATATCTGGCGGTGATGAACTTGGCGCACCAAAAGAAGCTCCAAAATCTCCGTTGTATTTTTCATTATCCCTACCGGAAGCTACACATTGATAAGGAGTTAATGCGGAAGAACAAGGAGCACTAACTGGTAAAAATTCGTAAAAAACGAGTCCTACAGCACCTCTATTATTATCAGGAATATCAGAAAAATATAATTGGTCTTCAAAAGGAATTAAGTGTTCCGTACCATCGGTCAGTTTTACAATTATTAACCCATAAGTTTTGGTAAGCTTGTAACAACAAGGATCAAACTTTGATGGATCTCCAACTGGCTGCATAAAGATATTGTAATCGGGAATAAAATCACCATCGTTGTCATATCCTTTATTAATATTTCCCAAGTCGTACCAAACTCCCTGCAATTCAAATTCTGAACCAGCGGAAGCACTTCCAATATCTGGTCTCCAACCTAACTCTTCTTCAATAGCTGCTAAATATTCACTTGGAACTTTATTGGTACCATTTGGAGCAGATTTGTTAGCCATCGCAGAAATCATGGAACGCAAAGTAACTGTCCAGGAATCATCTGCTGCTAAAGGAGTACCGCCATCATCGGCAGTAGCCCAATAGTCAAAATCAAGTGTCAAATCATCATCTAATGAGTTGGCACCAATGGTTGATTTACCCGAAGCATCTACCACCGGATATTCTAATAACCAATATTGGGTAACACATTCCCCTGCCGCTATTGTACCAATATTTCTGATGGCATCTGTATCATCACAATTACCAGAGTGTTCGAAAGAAAAAGTACCGGAATATCCAAAACTTACAGTATTTGATGGATACACTCCTGGAGTGCCAGCATTAAAATCTCCAATGTTAACGACAACATCTGTTAAGTCGTTAGCCCCATCATTACAAACTTCGACTCCTACGTAAGCACTCGATGGGCCGCTTTCAGGGGAATTTGAATCCACCACAAAATTATAAGCTGAAATCACTTCCAAGCGTAAGTCACCTGTAGGGTTGGTCGCTCCAAGAAAGGTAAGGAACAGAGTAGACAATATTAAAGTGAAGTAAAATTTAAACATGGGTATAAAAATTAATTATTTAAAAATAAAATTAGAGTCTTGGCCAATTGGCATCCAACCCAATACTGAGTTTTGACAAAAAATGATCCATAATAATAATGAAAAAACTTTCGGCTAGTTATTGAAATTATAATGTTATTAAAAAGCATTTCAACCTATAAAAAACTGACAATCAAATAATTATAATTTATGGAGAAATATTTTTCGAGGAATCTGTGACAGAATTACAGTGAGGCTTATTAGGTATTGATTTATTTTGTTTCCTTCTAAATCAGAGGTTATTTTATTTAATTAAATGTATAAAAAACTTTATTTTTTTCTTTGTACTTAAGTAGTTCGCGGATATTATTTCGCCATAGCCTCATGAAACATAAGTTCAGCGAAGCTTCCCTCAACTAGTTCAGGGCAGGCTTCGTCGATTTGGGTATACATTATCTTAAGCGACTTACTTGGATTTTAATATTGTTATATAAAAATTTTAGGAACCATTAATAGAGTAAGAAATAGAAGAACATATTATTATATTTCTATCCGTTGAGTGAAAAGAATCATCACCATCATTGATCGATGAAAATAGTGAACAAACGCTACTGATAATAATCCATTAGGTACTGACTTCAAAAGCGGATGAGGAAAATGAATAG
The DNA here is from genome assembly GCA_938015925.1 of uncultured Saprospiraceae bacterium. Taxonomy (GTDB): domain Bacteria; phylum Bacteroidota; class Bacteroidia; order Chitinophagales; family Saprospiraceae; genus CALLVY01. Next base: position 3,699 of record CALLVY010000196.1, on the reverse strand, counting down.
GCGGGAATAAAAACTAGAACTGATGATTATATCACCAAATCTTTTAATGAGGAATTAGGAATCATGGAAGTTGGAAAAACTACTGAGAATAGAAAGAAATTTCAAAAAGTATTAGACGAAAAATCAACAGAACCTTCCTTCAATATAGAAGTCTTTTGTAAAGCAGTTGGAGTGAGTCGATTACAATTGCATAGAAAACAAAAAGTATTGACCGGGTTATCTGTCACAGAGTTCATTCGTTCTCAATGATTAAGATAAGTTACACAACTACCCTAAAAGTCAGAGGTAAGCATTTCACAGGTAGGGTATAGCGTTGGCTTTAATGACCATGGGGAAGTATCCCATAGCCCCTTTGGTTTGTTCTAAGTAAAAAATAAAGTGCTAATGAATGGTTATTAGTACTCGAAGACTCCTCTGTCGATTTCGCAGATTTATTACTAGATTTTACTTCGTAAAACTCCGTTGTCGGTTTCTACGAAAATCTAGCAATATGCAAGCAAATAACTTTTAGTATACCCTCCCTCTATATAACTACAAAACATTTTGACTAAAAAAATCATCTAGACCCTTTTTTATTAATTCCACTTTAAAGGGCCTCCGCATTTAATGTCCATGCTTACTCCATTTTTGATGGAAAACCATTTTAGAAGATTGGCCTGAATATTTTCAATCCTTCTTTTATCAAGCGAATTTTCACATTGATATTTCATAAAAATCATGCTCCGAGCATTAAAAACCGCAAAGATGGGTTGACTTTTTACAAACTTCGCATCCTTGCCCCAAACGACCGTTTCCAGGTCTCCTATACTTTTTAAAAACAATTCCAATTCCTCCTTAAATGCTTCCTCCGTTTGATACTCCATAAAATGGATCGCTAAGGTATTCTTTAGTGCTTCACTTTTAAGCAGTATCTTTTTATGGTAAATCTCATTCTTGTCTTTAAAAGGATTTTTAGGATTCATATCCTTACTTATTAAAAATTGCTCTTTTGCATCCCCAATAAATTGACTAATTCGCAGGCTATCTATTTCCATAACGCTTTTGGCTACTTTTTCTTTTGAAGTAGAATTTAGCTTAGCGTCATTACAGGACAATAATAAAAAAATGGATATCAAGGATAAAAATAAAAATTTACTCGTCATTTATCTTTCACTTTTAGGTTCAAAAAATCGGATAAAATCTCTTCCTCCGGAAGTGGCTTCGTAAAAGTCTCCGGTTGAATCATTAGGATTAATATCAAATGTTCTAACCGACTCTGCGGACCTATCCTCTTCCGCTCCGATTGCGGAAAAGACCCAACGTTCAGTCCCGTTTCCATTATCGGTTCTGTCCACAAAAGAGGATAAAACCATATTATGCGAGGCATTAGATCCTGTTCCACCAAATAGCTGAACCAAGGAACCTGGTTTTACTTCTCCTATTTTTATTTTTCTATACTTGTTGGAGGTATGTAAATTTCCAGCCGTTATATAATGGTTGTTGCCAGACAAGTGTGGTACATAACCAGCATCGTATACTACATCGTGCATAAAGACATTGCATTTCCACAAATCACTCCCCCAGTTGATCCTATATTCTCTTTGACCATCGATCATCTCGCTTCTTCTTGTCGAAGCACCAGCAAGAGCTCTATTGGGCGTATAGAAAGTATCCGATTCTGTTCCATAACTTTCACCAACATTCCCCGAAGCTCTATCTCTTGCACTTCGCAGCACCTCTTGATTACTGGAATTTAAAAAAGTTCCAAACTCTTGTACCGCATTATCATAGCTTGGAAAATTTTCTCTGAATGCTAAAAATGCAAGTTCATCCGCGGAAGGAATATAAATGACGGCTCCTTCACTTAAAGCAACTACTTCATTATAGCTGTAAAGTGTAAAACCAAAAAGCTGTACGGTTTGAACATGCTGGTTAAATAATTTTAATTTCTCCGCACGCATTCCATTATTCCTCGCTAAATAATTCCAGACCACTTCTTCATTGCCTTGGCTCATGTCATCTGCAGTGACCGTATAGGAGCTTCCTGCGTTTAAACTCACCTCCGTTACATCAGAAGATTTTTCTGGTATCTGTCTTTGAATGACATTAGCATTAGTGGCTCTTGTTGCTAGCTTTTCTGTTGTGTTTACCGGGTCATTCGTACGGGCTATTTTTTCTCCAAAGGCATCCGCCTCCTGTTCTAATTTAGCATTGTCATTTATATTCTGACCTTTCTGTTGAATCGTTGGTTTGACCACATTGTTTCTTTGTTGAACGACATGTGCAAATTCATGCCCAATCAATTCTTTTCCTTTTACAGAGTTGGGATTAAACTCATTGGGTGCAAAATGTACCGCATCTCCTTGCGTAAATGCCCGAGCATTTAACTGAACGGCCTCTTGCGAATTCTTTTGAATTTTAACATTGGAGAAATCATGTCCCAGCGAATTTTCCATTTTGTTTTGAAGTTCTCCGGGTAAACCTTCCTTGCTCTTTTTTTGAATCGGATTGGCATTAAAAGATAGTGGTGATAACGAATTTTCCGTTTTACTAAAAAAACTATTTCCACTTCCTTCGGATTTAAAAAAAGCTTGATTCGCCTTTTCGCTATCCGCTTTTTTCTTTTGCTTGGATGATTGTTCTTTCATGATTTTTATTTTATCGTCCCCCTCTTTTCCAAAACACTTTCATTATTGACCTTTTAGTTAAAAAAGAATTCTCCTTTGTTTATCTCTTTTAATTTTGAAACGTTAGTTAAATGTTTGATTATTATTTTTATTTCGCAACCATTCAGCCTATTGGAAACGGATTAAAATAGCGGAAAAGGCGAAGACTCCCAAAGCCATGGAAGTGTAGTATATCTAGATGCAGCATAAAGAACTACGTCCCCTGATTGAGAATCAAATGGAGGATATAGGAAAGTTATGCAGTTCTTCAGGCTGCTAAAAAAAAATGCTTTATTTTACTAAGGACGGTGTCCCCAGTTTTGGAACCTGACCTTCGTCAGGTGAGACTCCGCCTTACAGGCGAAATAGTTACTTTATTTCTTTGATTTTGTAAACCTCTCCTACTCCACCACCAAATCAATCACCGCGCCACCACCATTCTGCTCCTTCCGCAAACTAAACACAAAACTATCCACCTCTTTCCCATCCACCAAAACCCGAATGCGCGGCGTATTAATGGGCTCTTGGCTCGTCCCAAAACTATCGGTATTAATTGACAAGCGATGCTTGATCAAACTCGGATTGAGTGGTACCAATACATTAACCGCCTTTTTGAATAATTCCATTTTTTCTACAACTACTTTATCTTCGTAATAGATCGTAATTTTATCTTCGTCGGGCCGGTCGTGATCAGAGATTTCGAGGGTAACTTCCTTGATATCTTTAGGGATTTTTATTTCTCTTTGCCCATTATTGACAACTTCGTAGACGCCCTTGCGGGTGATGGAAAACTCATAAAACTTTCGGTCTAGAAAAAGCGCATGTCTTTTGAGCTCGCCCTTTTGATCGCGGATAATCATTTTGACGGCATCCGCGTCTTTGCCACTACCCCAGTTTTGATTTTTTTCGATAATAATTTTCTTGCTTTCGTCTGATTCAAAATCCAGGTCTAAGCTTTGCGCTTCGTCTTCTAAAAAGATAGAATAAAATCCGGGTGTTCCTTCTGCTTTTAGGCGAATGGAATATTTGCTATCTGCTGCACTATTTCGGCTTT